>SKYG01000192.1 GCA_007128045.1 Bacteroidales bacterium
ACGATAGTCTGATGGCATACCGTCATCACCACAAATAATCTCATGCAGCGCATAACCGAAGGGCGCCTCCTGTATGATTTGTTGATAAAAACCGTTCTTTTTCATGTGGATGCTTGATTTATACTGATGATGGTAATGGTTTTACTGGCAGCATAAATGAAAATACAGAGCCTTGGCCCTCTTGGCTCTCTACAAACATTCTGCCCCCATGTTTATCAATAAATTCTTTGCATAGAATGAGCCCAAGTCCGGTGCCTTTCTCTTTGGCAGTGCCGGAGGTGGAGACGCTCTGATCAAGGCGAAACAGTGTGTCGATCCGGCTGGGCGAGATACCCACCCCATCATCTGTTATAGAAACAGTAACTCCATGTTGCCCTTCCTCAGCTGTAAGGGTCACTGTCCCCTTAGTATGGGTAAACTTGATGGCATTGGAGATCAGGTTGCGTAGTACGGTATTGATCATTTGCTTATCGGCAAAGACCGTCAGAGATAAAGGTATATCTGTTTTGAGGGTGATGCCTTTCTGTCGGGCCACATCATCGAACAGTTGTGTGATACTGCTGGCGAGATCAGCCAGATTAAAATATTCCGGGGTAAACTCTATGCGTCCGGTCTGTGAGCGCGACCATTCCAGCAGATTCATCAACAAGTCCATGGCCCGTTGCGACGATTCCCATATGATTCCAGCATATTTTTCCACGCCCTCATAATCTTTTTTTCGGCTCTTACTGGCTAAAAGCTCACTAAATCCTATGATCGAGTTGAAAGGGCTTTTCAGGTCATGGGCAATGATGGAGAAGAATTTGTCCTTGGTGGCGTTGAGTTCACGTAGTTCAGCCTCACTCTTCCCGATACGCAGCCTGGCATCATCCAACTCTGAATATTTTCTGGCATTAATAATGGCAAGTCCGCCAATCTGGCTGATTACTTGTTTCATGGAATTATATTGTTTCATATATTCCGGAAAGTGTATCCCGGCCACATGAAAGCTTCCCAATAGCTCTTTACGGTGCACCATGTCGATGACAATAGAACTGTCTTCGCCAAATACTTCTGATGCTTTAGCCTCTTTATAATATGCCTTGTCAAACATTGCATCCTGAATCCGTTTTTGATAGGATATTTCTTTTGGCATAAACAGGATGTCGAGCAGGCCTGCAATTTCCTTTACAATCAAGTCTTCATCGGTCAGGTCAATCAGCCGCTTCAGTTGTGAAAACAGCACTGAATAATCAGCACTTTCTCGCGTAATGTTTGCTATACGATCATTTAATGCGGTCCTTTCTGTCTCGCCCCGCCACTTATAAACCAAGACATCTATAAATGACTTCAAGTGGCTGCTGCCAATGGGTAAAACGTCATAAGCTAAACCCATGTATGAAGAAAGTGCTTCAAGATCAGAGAGGTAGTTCCCGGGCAAACCGGTTTCCAGCAGCAGAATCTGTTTAACCGATTCACCAAAAAATGCTTTGGCAGAGCCCTCATCAAAACCCCATTCCCTGATATGACGCTTATAGTATTTTAGCCATCCGTTGGTTACCAGGTAGTTTCCCTTCTGAATCAGGTAATGTATGGTAGAAAGGTTGGTCAGAATTTCGAAACACTGAGCCAGCCGGATGATTTCGATTTTGTGATGTGGCGCTGGTGTGCTATGTTTTTTTTCGCTACAGGCGCTGGTGATAATGATGACCTTTGAATAGGTATCCACGTCTTTCATTACCACATTAAGGGCCTTCTCGAAATGGATGCAACCTTTACTGCAATTCACCGGAAAACCCTTCAGTCTCACATCCGGATAATGGCCGTTTCTGAGCAGGTATGCTGCTTCAGGTAATAGGTAGTTACAGAAATAAATACCCAGTTTTTGTTCCATTCTATTTTCTCAACAGGGAATAAGCGCGATGCATTATCTTTTTTTTCTTCCGCAGATACTTCGGCTATGATTAGCAACAGTTTCGCGGATAAACGTAGGTGTTAAACATTTGATTATTAGTAATAATAGATCAGCGAGAATCAGCGGGAGAATACGTTTCATAATAGCCTCAATATTCAGGTAGATTCTTCAAAGGGTAGCGACCATATTCAAGCACCGCCTCCGAAATGGTTTTCAGTACCTCATCAGGTACCTGTAGCGGTATTTCACCGTGATTTTCGGCGAGGATGAACCCGCCTCCCGACCCTGCCGCCTGGATGGCTGCACGAACGTGACTATGCGTTTCAGCTTCTGTCCACCGGCGCATTTCAATGGCATTCAGGTTTCCAAGCAATGTGAGCTTATTCTTGTAGGCTTGTTTTAATTGTGATAAATCTTCCTTTGAGCTGACACCAACAACTGCGGTACCGGTTTGGGGCACCAGATCGGCGATGCCCAGGCAGTTGCCCGATGCAAAATGGGTGGCCGTTGGGCCCTTGATACGGCCGATGGTCCTGCACGCCACTGGAAATCCGGTATCTTTATACTGCTCACGGGTTATAATCGTCGGACTCGACACCGGATCAAAATAGCAGATCGCTGTAGCGCCTGCTTCAAGTTGCGCATTGGCCCAGTCGACGCAGAATGCTTCATTAACCCGCATCAAGCTGTCAAACAGGTCTTTGCGGTAAAGCAGCAACTCCAGGTATCTTTCAAATCCCAACTGCATTACCGGAAGTGAGAAGGGTGACATGACAACGCCAATGATGGGGATGTCACTGCCTGCGTGTCTCTTCAAACGGACAGTGGCATCAAGTACCTTTTGTAATACTTTCGAATCGGCTACCTTGGGTGGCTTCAGCCTGGTGATAGCCTCTTTAT
>SKYG01000169.1 GCA_007128045.1 Bacteroidales bacterium
CCAGAAGTCTGTATAGTTTAGGATCTCCATTCATTCAGTTGCGGGTTGAGGGTTACGGGGTTACGGGGTTACGGGGTTACCAGGTTACGGGGTTAAGAAGTTACTGGGTTGTGGGTTATGGGTTATGGTATTTCCAATCTGCACCATATACCATAAACCTTAAACCATAAACCTTAAACCATAAACCATAAACCATAAACCAATACTTAAGCCGGTTGCAACCCGTCAGTACTCGCTACAGACGCCCTGATATCTTCTGCACTAACTTCTCCATCAACGAGTTTGCCACTCAGATAGGCTTCATAAGAACCCATGTCAAAGTAACCATGTCCGCACAAGTTAAACAATATGGTTTTGGACACACCTTCCTCCTTGCATTTTAGTGCTTCATCAATAACCGTGGCAATAGCATGTGTAGCCTCAGGAGCTGGAATAATACCTTCTGACTTGATGAAGTCCATGCCTGCTTTGAAGCAGCGTTCCTGGCGCTGTGATACTGCCTCGATCAGCCCGTCCTTTAACAGCTGACTTACCAGAACACCAGCCCCATGATAACGCAATCCGCCGGCATGTATAGGTGAAGGGATAAAGTCGTGACCCAGGGTGTACATCGGCAACAAAGGAGTCATCCCTGCTGTGTCGCCAAAGTCATACCGGAACTCTCCACGGGTAAGTTTCGGGCAGGAGGTTGGCTCAACAGCGACACATCTGATATTTTGGCCTTTGGTAAGATTGAGGTGCAGGAAAGGGAAGGTAATACCGGCGAAATTGCTACCACCACCAAATGGGGCAACAATTATATCGGGCATATCTCCTGCCTTCTCCATCTGTACAATAGCTTCCTGCCCAATGATGGTCTGGTGCAGCAACACATGATTAAGTACACTCCCCAATGCATAATGGGCATGTGGATCCTGAACGGCACGTTCGATGGCTTCAGAAATGGCGATGCCAAGGCTGCCACTGGAGTCGGGTGTTTCTGCAAGTATTTTTCGACCAAACTCTGTTCTGTCGGATGGAGAAGGATAAACCTGGGCGCCGAATGTATTCATCATCACCTTTCTGTATGGCTTATGATCATAACTGACGCGCACCATATATACCTCGCATTCCAGTCCGAATATCTGACAGGCGTAGGCCAGAGCTGTTCCCCATTGTCCGGCACCAGTTTCTGTGGTGATCCGCTTTGCGCCACTTACCATATTATAAAACGCCTGGGCAACAGCCGTGTTCGGCTTATGAGACCCAGCAGGACTTAAGCCTTCATATTTATAATAGATCTTTGCAGGCGTATCCAACAATTTCTCCAGACCGGTAGCCCTGAACATGGGCGTTGGCCGCCATTGTGCATATATCTGTCTGACTTCTTTCGGAATCTCTATAAAACGTTCCGAAGAAACCTCCTGCATGATTAAATCTTTGGGAAACAATGGCTCCAACAAATCTGGCGTCAGAGGCTGTCGGGTTCCGGGATGCAATGGAGGCAATGGCTTGTTGGGCATGTCTGCCATAATGTTATAATAAAAACGGGGAATCTCTTCTTCTGATAAATGAATCTTTTTGTCCATGACGATTAATTGGTATTTGGTGTAATGATTAATTTATATACTGATGAAAGATATATACATCAGACAATCACAATAAATAAAATGATTTTGGTTTTAAGGAACAGCACGTTCCAATAGGGGTTATATGTTTTATATGGCAGCCTGAGAGGCTGGCCACCAGGCCCAGATAGAAAGATTATGCATGGTAAGGTATAACATATAATAATTGACTGTCAAAAAATTAAAACAGGCAAATTTAAAAATAATTCTGTATTTGGATCAAAAAAAACAATGAAAATGTTCGGCAATGATGGATATTAACTGTACTATGAACACAACCCCCCTTTTCTTGAAGCTTTTTGCCCATACATTCTATTATAATGTTTCTAATTTTGTATCATTTCTCAGAAGGAGGGCAAGGTTCATCTTTAGCACATCTATTAAACCCCCACCTATGAAACACGTTTCCCTATTTTTAGCCGCTTTGGCTTGTTTATCTTCAATCAGTTTGTTCAGTCAACATGCCGTCTGGCATCAGGAAGCTGAAAACGCTGTTATCCTGGGTACTTCCGAAATATTGACCGACCGGCAGTACGCATCAGGGCCTGACAAGGCCATTGTCAAAATCGGCTCCGAAAGCGGAAATAGAATTGCATTCGAGGATATTGATATTTCGAATGCAGGCAGCTATCAACTCAGGATATATTATTTCCATACACAAGAGCAGCCACTCGAAATAGTGGTTAACGATCATCCAATTATATTCAGCAGATACGGAGAAGGCAACCATCCTGTCATCAACGGATCTACAGCTCCGGGAGGTGACCATCTTTGCGCAATCCTGATAAATAACCAAGACGGCATAAAGTTGCAAAGCCTGGAAGTGACCAACGACAGGTGTGTGCCACGTGAAGGAGTGAACGACACAGACGCCTATGGCATTCTGGTGCTGAATGACGACGATGAGATCATGCAAGGCTTTCACTTTGACAACCTTATTATCAGGGAGGTTTATGCCTTGCACCTGGATGGCGTTCCCTTTAACAGCATCATCGTATCAGGGATGAGGCTGGAAAGTACACGAAACATGGAGGCTGGCAAAGAAAAGCATATAAGAGACGTGCTGATCGAGAATTGTTACGTAACCCGGACAGCCAGACTGGGCATGTCGACGCGCCATCCGGGAGGTTTACCCGGCGTTGGCGATGACTCGATAAACCGTCACATGAACATGGTATTCAGAAACAATCACTTTTTTGAACTGGGCGGAACAGGCATCCTGCCTTCTGGCACATACAACACCCTGCTTGAATATAACACCTTTGAATACAGGGGATCAAATGTTGACCCGCGCATGCTGCCAGAGGCAGTGGTGCATGGTTTTTCAACACCAGAAACGTCGTCGCACAGTTCAATAGATCCTTGCATATCCGTGGTCCGGGCGATTCATACGGAATGCATATCGACCACACCAACAAAAATGTGTTCCTGCAATTTAACTACAGTGAAGACAGCGAAGGTGGTTTCGTGGAAATTCTTGGCGACAATGTAAATTCAGTATACCGTTTCAATGTCAGCGTGAATGACGGATTTCGCCATAATGGAAGGTCTATATGGGTGTCGCCATACGCCGGACAAAACAGATCCATCACGTCTGACCTTAATTATGTGTATAACAATACCATTTATCTAGGAGCAGGTTTTTCAACTGATATCTTGATCAATGGAGAAAACACCTTTGTTTACAACAACATATTCTTCTCTGAGAATCTTTCAACCATTGGGAAAGTTGTATCGATAAATATTGTGATTGCATCCATTTTATTCGGATGAAATTCCGGATAATCAATTATATAAGCAACCATCAATCTGAATAGGCTAACAATTGATGAAAGATTTTTGCTATAGAATATGAACATTTTAGCCGGTTTTGCGTACCTTTAGTAGTTGAAAAAATCATTCTTTACATATTCTTTGAATTCTGACTCAAAATAATATCATTCATGAGCAAAAAGGACTTATACGACCTTGAGAACCAGGAGTGGCTGGATTCTCTGGAATACATCATTCAAAATGAGGGACCTGAGCGCGTCCGTGAGATACTGGGACTGCTTCAGGTGAAAGCTCATAAAGCGGGAATACCATATCGTTGCCCCGGAAACACACCCTACATAAATAGCATATCACCGCGAAAAGAAGTGCCTTTTCCCGGAAGCGCTGAGATTGAGCGAAGAATAAAAAGCCTCGTAAGATGGAATGCCATGGCAATGGTTGTCAGGGCAAACCTTGAATCAGATGGCATCGGTGGCCACATCTCTACATATGCATCCTCTGCCACACTGCTGGAAGTTGGATTCAACCACTTTTTTAAAGGTGGCGACAAAGACAGTCCTGCCGATATAGTTTATTTCCAAGGACATGCATCTCCGGGCATTTATGCTCGTTCGTATCTGGAAGGCAGACTTACAGAAAAAGACCTTCATAACTTCAGACAGGAACTGCGCAAAGATGGCGGCCTTCCCTCCTACCCACACCCACGGCTGATGCCAGACTACTGGCAGTTCCCTACCGTTTCCATGGGCCTGGGTCCCATCATGGCCATATACCAGGCACGGTTTAACAAATACCTGGAAGACCGCGGACTGAAAGAAAAAACCAACGAGAAAGTATGGGCCTTTATGGGCGACGGTGAGATGGATGAGCCTGAGTCGTTGGGCGCCATCACAGTTGCCAGCAGGGAAAAGCTCGACAACCTGATCTTTGTGGTTAACTGTAACCTGCAACGCCTGGATGGCCCGGTAAGAGGCAATGGAAAAATCATACAGGAACTTGAAGCAGCCTTCAAAGGGGCAGGCTGGAAAGTGGTCAAGGTAATATGGGGCCGCGACTGGGATCCCCTGATCGCAGGCGATGCGTCGGGCGACCTGCTGAAAGTCATGGAAGAAACGCCTGATGGGCAATTCCAAAAATATGTTGTATCATCAGGCGACTATATCAGAAAAGACTTCTTTGGCAAAAGCGACAGGCTGCTGAAGATGGTAGAAAAATACTCGGATGAACAACTCGAAAAACTAAACAGAGGCGGACACGACCCCAAGAAAGTGTTTAATGCCTATAACCTTGCTGTCAACCATAAAGATGGCCCCGTAGTTGTTCTCGCGCAGACCATCAAAGGCTACGGACTGGGAGAAGCAGGGGAAGGCAGAAACATTACCCACCAGCAGAAAAAACTGAACGAACAGGAACTATTGCTTTTCCGCACAAGGTTCGGCATCCCGCTATCTGATGAGGATGCAAAAAAAGCGCCCTTCTTCAAACCTGCCGAGGATAGCGAAGAGATGAAATACCTGAAACGGCGTAGAGAAGAACTTGGCGGATACCTGCCAAAAAGGAATTCGAAAGCCGACCCCATCACCCTGCCGGACGAAAAGATTTATGACGAACTGCTCGAAGGCAGTGGCGACAGAGAACTGGCTACCACCATGTCGATGGTGAGCCTCATGACAAAAATGATGGCCGACAAGAGCATGGGAAAAAGGGTCGTACCCATCATCCCCGATGAATCACGAACCTTTGGGATGGATGCCCTGTTTCGCAGATTTGGCATCTACTCGCACGTAGGACAAACATATGAACCAGTAGACAAAGATAGCCTGCTGTACTATAAAGAAGCCAAAGATGGAGCCCTGCTGGAAGAAGGAATCACAGAAGCAGGTTGTATGTCGTCGTTTATTGCAGCAGGAACAGCCTACTCTACCCATAAGATCAACATGATACCCATGTTTATCTACTACTCCATGTTCGGCTTCCAAAGGGTCGGAGACCTGATCTGGGCTGCAGCCGATACCCGGGCCAGAGGCTTCATGATAGGGGGAACATCAGGACGTACCACCCTGGCAGGTGAAGGCCTCCAACACCAGGATGGACACTCCCACCTGCTGGCAATGGCAGTGCCTGGCATAAAAGCATACGATCCGGCCTATGCCTATGAGCTGGCAGTGATCGTAAAAGACGGCATGAAACGCATGTTCGTCGACCAGGAAGACCTGATGTACTACATCACGGTATTAAATGAAAAATACAAGATGCCTAAAATGCCTGAAGGCGTTGAAGATGGGATACTCAAAGGCATGTATAAATTCAGGAAGTCTTCAAAGAAAAAAGGCGAGAAAGTAAATCTGTTCGGTAGCGGAGCCATTCTCAATGAAGCCCTGAGGGCAGCCGACATGCTTGAGAAAGATTACGATGTGGTGGTAGACGTGTGGAGCGTGACAAGCTATAAGGAACTCTATGAAAATGCCAGGGAAACTGACAGGTGGAACCGCCTGAACCCAGAAAAGAAACAGAAGAAAACCTATATTGAGGAGTGTCTTGATGGCGACGATGGTCTCTGTCTTGCCGCACACGACTACGTGAAGGCAATACCGATGACCGTTTGCCGATGGTTTCCGGGCGTCCTGACCGTGTTGGGAACAGATGGATTTGGAAGAAGCGACAACCGCAGGGCACTAAGAGATTATTTTGAAGTAGACGACCGCCACATTGCCTATGCCGCACTTCATAGTCTCTACAACCAGGGAAAAGTGACCAAAGAAACCATCCTGAAGGCAAAGAAAACCTTCAAAATTGATGGCAACAAATCAAATGCAACTGACATCTAAAAAACACGAAGCAATATGATCAAAGAAATTAAACTGCCCGAAATTGCCGATAATGTCACCTCTGCAATAGTACTTGAGGTATTGGTGTCTGTAGGCGATAAAGTTGAGAAAGATGACTCCCTGGCCGACATGGAAAGCGACAAGGCCACCTTTGAACTTCCTTCTGATTTTTCCGGTACGGTGAAGGAAATTAAGGTGAAGGATGGAGATGTGGTTGATGTTGGCCAAACCATGTTTACCATCGACACTTCGGATTCTGCAGATGAAAAGAAAGAGGAAAAAGAGGAAGCACCATCCCACGAGGAGGATAAAAAAGAAGCGGTAGAGGACGACGAATCACCAACTGAAGAAGCAGAAGAAGCAGAACAGAAGCCTGCTGAACAGAAGGAACGCCGCCAGGAACAATCTCAGGAAAACGTACCTCCCCAAAGACCTGCTACTGAAGTAGCTGCTGCACCCTCAGTAAGGCGGCTTGCCAGGGAAATCGGGGTTGATATCCACCAGGTCAAAGGTAGCGGACCTCATGACCGGATCACCCTCGACGATGTTAAAGCGTATGCCAAAAAGCAACTTGAAGGTGGTACACGCTCTGTTGCTTCTGATGATTATGAGCTTCCCGATTTCACCAAGTGGGGATCTGTACGCCGGGAGAAGATGGACAGCATCAGAAAAATTACGGCAAAGGTAATGGCCGAATCATGGCAAAGCATTCCACATGTGTTTCAGTTCGACAAGGCGGATATTACACAACTGGAAGAATTCCGGAAGAAGTATTCAAAGCATGTGGAGAAGAAAGGTGCCAAACTTACCGTAACCGCTATACTACTGAAGATCACTGCTGAAGCTTTGAAGACTTTCCCGAAATTCAACGCCAGCCTCGACATGAAGAACGAGGAGATCATCTATAAGGACTATGTCCATATTGGAGTGGCTGTTGACACAGACCGCGGCTTGCTGGTGCCTGTCATTCGTGATGCCGACAAGAAGTCTATCACTGAGCTCTCAATAGAATTAAATGAGATGGCCGAAAAAGCCCGCAACAAAAAGATCAAAATTGATGAGCTGCAGGGTGGTAACTTCGCCATTTCGAACCTGGGAGGTATTGGCGGCACCAACTTCACACCCATCGTGTACCGCCCCAATGTGGCCATACTCGGCGTATCCCGGTCACAAACAGAAGCGGTCTATGTTGATGGTGAGTTTCAACCCAGGAACATGCTCCCGCTCTCATTATCCTACGACCATAGGATCATTGACGGCGCTGATGGTGCCAGGTTCCTGAGATGGCTCTGCGAGGCACTGGAAAATCCGCTGATCACCCTGATGTAAAAACGTATTCGACCTTCAACCTTTGACTTTCTTACATTACGGCTTTAAATCTTTTTGACTTTCAGACTTTCAGACTTTTAGACTTTTTGACAATTTTTTACCATATGAAAAAACAAGTAGTTGTACTTGGCGCAGGTCCCGGAGGCTATGCAGCAGCATTTCAGGCAGCCAACCTGGGCCTTAATGTTACATTGATAGACCCCAAACCTGACCCGGGTGGCGTTTGCCTGTTCCATGGCTGTATTCCCACAAAAGCACTGTTGCACCTGGCCAGAATCAAAGAGGAAGCTGAACATGCAAGTGATTTTGGACTGAGCTTTTCTGAAGCCAAAGTGGATATCGATAAGGTAAGATCATGGAAAGAGTCTGTGGTAAAGCAACTTACCGGAGGCCTCGGACAGCTTGCCAAAGCCAGAAAGGTAGAATACCTGCAGGGAACAGCCGTGCTGAAAAGCAATAAAACACTCGACTATTCGCCCGTTGAAGGGAAAAAACAGGAGATCACCTTCGATACCCTCATCATAGCTACCGGCGCAACCCCAACACAGTTACCCGGTGTGCCGTTCGATGAGGATACCATCATGAACGCCAAAGCTGCCCTCGACCTGAAAGATGTTCCAAAAAGATTACTAGTCGTAGGCGCCGGGTATATCGGACTGGAGATGAGCGTCATTTATAAAGCCCTCGGCTCAGATATCACCATCGCGGAATTTACGCCAGACATACTGCCAGGAACAGATCAGGACCTGAGAGATGTATTCAAAAAGGAACGAAAAGACCTGATGGAGAAAACCATGTTCAACACCAAGGTGACATCCATTGCGAAGAAAGGCAAGAAAATGAACGTCGACTTTGAAACCAAAGATGGGAAGTCCTTCAGCGATTCATTTGACAAGGTACTGGTGGCGATTGGCGGCAAGCCCAACACCAGAGAGATTGGACTGGAGCAGGCCGGCGTAGAAACCGATGACCATGGATTCATCAAGGTGAACCTGGTAAGGCAAACCAGTATTCCCAACATTTACGCCATTGGTGATGTGACCGGTCAGCCCATGCTCGCCCACAAGGCTTCTCATGAAGGCCGTGTGGCAGCAGAACATATTGCAGGACACAAAACAGCCTATGAGCCGAAGGCCATCCCTGCCGTAGTTTTTACCGATCCGGAAATAGCCTGGACAGGACTGACAGAAACGGAAGCCAGAGAACAGGGAATAGAATTCGAGGTGGCCAAGTTTCCCTGGGCTGCATCAGGCAGGGCTGTGTCACTGGGAGTAAAGAACGGACTGACAAAGCTCATCATAGACCCCAAAACAGATCGCTTGCTGGGAGCCGCCATGGTAGGCAAAGACGCAGGAAGCCTGGTGTCTGAGGCCACATTGGCCATTGAGATGGGTGCTGTGGCACGCGACCTGGAACTGACCATACACCCCCACCCCACCCTGTCAGAAACCATCATGGAAGCCGCAGAGGTCTATTATGGCCATGCCACCCATATACACAAAAGCCGGAAATCAAAGAGGCGATAGGTACTATTGCCTAAGCAAATATTTTCTCACATAAAAACTGACGTCATGTGGAAAGAACAAAACAACCAGCTCGTCCGGGAGTTTCAATTCAAAGACTTCGTTGAAGCCTTTGCCTTTATGACCAAAGTAGCCTTACTGGCAGAAAAGCACAACCACCATCCGGAATGGAGCAATGTGTATAATAAAGTAGAGATACGGCTTTGCTCTCACGATGCCGGCAACGTGATCACCGACAAGGACAGAAAGCTTGCTGCCGCGATTGAAGGTGTGTGAACCTCTAACAGGACTTGAGCCATCCTAAATTGGTTATGAGGGTTGGTGGCAACCTAACGAACTGTAGGGGCGAAAAATTTTTCGCCCCTACAACCTACTACTCGTAACAACATACTATGCTTCCCCTTCGGCACCACGCATATTCATGACGTCGCGGTCGAAGTGATACAAGGGGCCATCGCCCAGGAGATCCAGCTTGTCAAGAATTCCCTGTACAGAAGATTCTTCTTCCAACTGCTCGGTAACAAACCACTGAATCCAGTTATTGGTGGTAAAATCCTTCTGTTCAAGGCTAAGGGCCACAATGTCGCCGATAGCGGCAGTCACCATTTGTTCATGCTCCAGGGAAGCTTCAAAAACAGCTTTAACACTCGGGAAGTCTTTCGGTGGCAGGTCAACCTTTGGCACAGTGGCATGTCCGCCGCGTTCGTTGATATACCTGACAAACTTCAACATATGTTCGCGTTCTTCTTCCGACTGGGCATAAAACCACTCGGAAATTCCTTCCAGCCCTTTGGCTTCAGCCCATGATGCCATTGATAAATACAATTGGGAAGCATACGCCTCTTTCTCTGTTTGCTTATTCAAAATATCCAACATTGCTTTAGATAACATAACATTTACTTTTTAGGTGAATAATGATTTATTTATGATGATTTGATTGTGCTGTACATATAACAAAAATAGCAAATAAATGTTGACAGCATACATCATGTTTTGCCAAGATCAGCGTTTTTGACCCATACTCGTCAACTTGCTATTCTTAAATACAAATCAACGAATCAACAAATCAACAAATCAACAAATCAACAGACCATATAAATAACTGATTACCAATAAATACAAAAATAATTACAAAAAACACTTGGCCAATAAAAAAATTATTTATACATTTGCGTATTCAAATACCTTTTTATTCTTATACCGATTGAGTAAAGTATTAAACATATCAGAAGCTGCCACCATCGCCATCCACAGCATGGGGATCATCGCCAGAAGCAAAGACTCTCTGAACGTACAGCAGATAGCCGACCTGACGGGGTTCTCAAAAAATCATACGGCCAAGGTGCTGCAACAGCTGGTAAAGAACAACTTTCTCACCTCAAGCCGCGGGCCTAAAGGTGGATTCATCATAAAGAAAAACCCATCCACGATCACTTTGATGGATATATACAAGATCATTGAAGGAGATATTGAAACAGAAGAGACCTTATGCAAGATGCATTGCGACAATTGTCCGTTCAGCAATTGCATATTCGGCGGACTAAACGAGAAATTCAACCGGGAGTTCAAAGATTACCTGATGGAAAAAACCCTGGCAACGATATAAAAAAAGTCGAAAG
>SKYG01000011.1 GCA_007128045.1 Bacteroidales bacterium
AACTCACAACCCGGCAATCTGCTAATCCTCGGTCTGCAAGGGGGTCTCTCGCTTCGCTCGAGATGACAGGTGCTGTGTAACTTGGTAACCTGGTAACTTCGCAACTCAAAATAACTGTATAAACACGCCAACTGCAATCAATAGGTCTGTACCCAGCACCACCATCACATTCATTCCCATGGCCGGCATCAATTTTGCCATGTTATTGCCTTGCCTGATTGCTGTCATACTCGCTTTAATAGCAAGGGGAAGTGGCAATAGGGCCAGGTATATCCACGGTGAGGATATCCCCACCAAAGGCAAGATAAGAATGAGTCCAAAAGTGGCTGCGATGCCAGCAGCATAGATCCAGGCAGCCTTCTTCTTGCCAAACTTGATCACCAGGTGATACCTGCCACCTGCTTTGTCTGCTTCTGCATCGGGAAATTCATTCAATAGCAATAGCAGTGAAGTAAGTATTCCCGGTGGGATGGAGATGAGTATTACTTCAAGAGGAAGCAATGCCGAAAGTGCCAACCCTGGCGATCCACTCATTGCAATAAATGTACCGAGTACCACTAGGGTTCCCAATGCTAGTCCTGCGAAGAATTCACCCATCATTACTTTTGCCAGCAGTGGCGTGTAGTAAACAATGGTGAGTGCCCCAACAACTGATATCACAGCAATTGACCAGTGAGCAACCAGGGAGAAATAAATTCCAATACCAGCCGACAATGCCAGGGTCGCAATTGATGCTATAAGAACGCTGCGCGGCTTTGTTTTTCCAGTGACCAGCATTTTGCTGCCGCCACTGAATGGCGTTTGGTCTGTGTTAAAGTCAATCCTGGTTTTATAATCAGAATACTCATTAAAAAGATTTACCGATATGTGGGCTGAGATGGTTCCGATCATAACCAGGATGGCGTGCCAAATGTTTAAACCACCGTCGCCATATTTGGCAGCGAAAGTCAGGCCAATCGCAACCAGAAATACGGCCAGTAAAAGAAAATTTGCCCGTGTTTGCGCAAGCCATATCTGAAGTTTACCTTTATTTTCCATAATTATATCTATTGAGGTGTTTGTTGATAATTATAAAATACGTGCAAAAATACAACGCTTAACTTCTATTATCTTTGTTTTCGCAAGATTATTTGTTATTTTGATAATAGATTACAATATTGAGAAACCCGTTTACAAGGCAAATTGTTCAAACAGCAGACGGTTCTTCAAGCATTTTTTTGCCTGAACTGAATGAGCACTACCACTCTGTTCATGGGGCCATGCAGGAGTCTGAATGTGTTTTTATCCAACAGGGTTACGATAGTTTGGCAAAGCAGTTCGCTCAGTTACATATTTTGGAAGTTGGTCTGGGTACCGGATTGAATTGCCTGCTTACACTGAAACGGTCTATTTTATGGAAGAACAACGTCCATTATACTGCCATTGAGCCCTATCCCTTATCAACTGAAGAGTGGGGAAGCCTGAATTATCCTCATGTGATCTCCGGTCAGCATACGAATGAATCATTCAGTTTAATACACAATTCGGAATTTGGGAAAGAGATTGCTTTAACCTCTAATTTTAAACTAATAAAATATCATGATACCATTCAGGCTGTTGATCTGCCTGATGAGATGTATCACCTGGTATATTTCGATGCATTTGGCCCCCAGGTGCAACCTGAACTATGGACTTTGGATGTCTTTGAAAAGGTGGCAAGATCGATGCAGACCGGTGGTGTTTTGGTCACCTATTCGGCTAAAGGCAGTGTCAAACGCGCATTAAAGGCATGTGGCTTCGTGTTGGAGCATCCGGCAGGGCCTCCGGGTAAACGGGAGATGACCAGAGCGGTGAAAGGTAGTTGAATTGTTGAGTAGTTGAGTTGTTGAGTTGATTATCTGTAGGGACAGGGCTTGGTCTGTCGAAGGTCGAAAGTCAAAGGTCGAAAGTCAAAGGTCGAAGGTCGAAAGTCGCAGATCAGTAGAAGTAGAGACGGCGATGTATCGCGTATCGGGATACAGTTATTAAATATTGAGAAATAAAATTGATATATAAATGATACAACAGGAAAAGTTTATCATCAGGGTTTATGGCATTGCCATTCATAATGGCTGCATTCTGGTGTGCGATGAGATATGGCATGATACGTATATGACAAAGTTTCCCGGCGGCGGGCTTGAGTTTGGAGAGGGTACCATTGATTGCCTGAAACGTGAATGCATGGAGGAGTTTGGTCAGAATGTGGAGGTATTGTCACATATTTATACTACTGACTTTTTTCAACCAACCTTGTTTTTGAAGGACAAACAGCTGATAAGTATTTATTACACAATGGCTTTGCCATCCCCGGAGTTGATCGTGACGTTAGATACCAGAACGCAGTTCTCTCAAAAGGAAAACGGTTCTATGGCTTTTCGTTGGATGGCTCTGGATTCAATGAACCCGGATGATTTGACCTTGCCTGTTGACAGGATAGTCGCCGAGAAGCTGTTGGGGCGGTGAGTTGTGGGTTGTGAGTTGTGAGTTGTGAGTTGTGAGTTCTCTCAGTGCTAATTGCTTAGCGCTTTGTTTAGGGTTACCGGGCTTGTCTCGAGCGCAGCGAGAGATCCCGTTCATGGTCTTGGACGTATCTGGGTTGCCGGGTTGACAGGTTACCATGCAGACAGGTAGTTCATCCATCTGCTGCTGTCCTGATAATCTTCCACTACATCCGCATTCTGATTGAAATGGTGTGAGGCAAGTAGGTTGCGAATTTCTTTTTGCAGTACCATCAGGCTGTTACTGATCATGGCATTGTTGAACCCT
>SKYG01000344.1 GCA_007128045.1 Bacteroidales bacterium
GAAGGTCTGAAGGTCAAAGGTCGAAGGTCTGAAGGCTGAGCGTAGCGAAGTCCCGAACGCATGTGAGGGATATCTGTCAAAAAGTCGAATTGTTGGATTTCTGTACGAAAGAATGATTGAAGGTTATTATTTGCCAGATGGTTCTGGCCAGCAATGAGTAAAAGAAATTAAAAAATAACAGCTATGGATTATCAAGTGATATGGTTTATTCTGATAGCCGTTTTGTTCATTGGCTATTTTGTTCTCGAAGGATTTGATTTCGGCGTGGGTATTCTGATGCCGTTTGTGAGCAAAGACGACATCGATCGCCGGATCGTGATCAATACCATCGGGCCATTTTGGGATGCGAATGAGGTTTGGCTGATTACTGCCGGGGGTGCCATGTTTGCTGCCTTTCCTCACTGGTACGCCACCCTGTTCAGTGGGTTTTATATCCCTTTTTTTCTGATGGTTGTGGCTCTGATATTGCGTGCGGCAGGATTTGAATTTCGCAGCAAGATGCCTCAGCGCTCCTGGCGTCGCACCTTCGATCAGTTTATTTTTTGGGGAAGCCTGCTGCCTGCATTCTTATGGGGTGTTGCCTTTACAAACATCGTACAAGGCTTACCAATAGGTGCCGACATGAATTTTACAGGCAGTTTAATAGCCATACTTAACCCTTATGCACTTTTAGGCGGACTGGTGGTCGTTCTGGTATTTGTGCTTCATGGCGCCTTATTTCTCAGCCTGCGCACTACCGGAGAACTTAAAGCGCGCGTAGAAAAAATTGCCCGTTTGATGTGGATTCCTATTGGTGCCATTACAGCGTTATTTACAATTCTGGGCTACTGGCAAACTATGCTTTTCGAAGGTCTTGGCCTGGTGCCGGGAACTTTGCCAACGCTGGCCATACTTTCTTTCATTGCCACCTATGTGTTTATGCGCTACCAGATGCAGGGTTATGCTTTTGGTGCCATTGCCTTTACGATTGTTCTCGGTGCCGCTGTCGTATTCTCCGGCTTATTTCCCAACGTAATGCCCTCATCGATAGACCCGGCAAACAACCTTACAGTATATAATGCTTCCTCCAGCCGGCTTACCCTTCAGATTATGAGTATCGTTGCCTTGCTGTTCGTTCCTGTGGTGCTGGCCTACCAGGGCTGGAGCTACTATGTGTTCAGCAAAAGAATCAGCCGGGATGCCATACCCAGGGAACAGTGAACGGTGAACGGTGAACAGTGAACTCTCAATTTTTCAACTCCTTACTTTGTCAACCCAACAAAATGACAATCCTGCATTAAACCCTCTGCGCATTTCGGCCCATCGCCGGCTGATGCTGCTGGCATGGGGTGTGCGTGGATTTTTAGGTGTCCTGGCAGGGTTTAGCGTTATTATCTCCGCATTGGTTATCCTGCAGATGTTCCTGCTGAGTGACGCAATAGACAGCGGTTCTATTCAGCAGCGACCTGTTGGCATGGTTTCAATATACCTGCTTGTAGGGGTCATACTGGTCAGGGGCCTTCTCTATTGGTTGCGGGAGTGGAAGGCACGGCAAAGCAGTGTTACGATCAGATCCGAGCTGAGAAGAAAACTGTTTGATAAGTTGATTCGCCTTGGTCCGGCCTACACCCGGTCGGAAAAGACCGGAGGACTTATAGCCACTTTGACGGAAGGAGTTGACAAGACCGATGATTATTTTTCACGGTATATTCCGTCACTCATTCATATTGTCATCCTACCTCCGGTCATCATTCTCTTTACCCTGTTTTTTGACTGGATCAGCGGAGTAATCATGCTGGTTACCGGTCCGCTGATCTTGTTTTTCATGTGGCTGATCGGCACCTATGCAGGCTTCCTGACAAAGAAGCAGTGGGGGTCGTTAAGCCGTATGTCGTCGCATTTTTTGGATGCCCTTCAGGGTCTGAAAACCCTGAAACTGTTTAATGCCAGTGAGCATGAAGCTGTTCAGGTACACTCTGTCAGCGACAAGTTCCGACAGGCCACCATGAAGGTGTTGAAGGTTGCCTTCCTCTCGGGATTGGTGCTGGAACTGGCTGCCAGTATAAGCATTGCACTGATTGCCGTGCAGGTGGGCATCAGGCTGATTGAGGGGCTGATGACTTTTCATCCTGCGTTGTTCATCCTCCTGCTGGCCCCTGAGTTTTATATACCGTTCCGAAGCTTGGGCGCACACCACCATGCCGGCATGGAGGGAGCCGCAGCAGCAGATAAAGTGTTTGATATTATAGAAGGTCAAACAGTCGAACAGGCGAACGGTCAAACAGGCGAACAGGCGAACAGCCAAACGGTCGAACAGGCGAACAGGCGTTTAGGCAAACGGTCGAACGATTGTATTGTAGGGACAGAACTGGGTGCCCGAGGGGTAGTCAACCCAGACCAGTGCAAGGTTCAGGATGCTAGAGGCATAATGGTTGCGCCCGGCCAACAGTTACCAGATGATAGGGCAGGCTCCGATGGTGAAAGGTCTGAAATGCATGTGGTATTCTCAGGCGTTCGTTTCAGCTATCCCGGTGCTGAGCAGCCTGCCGTGGATGATATCAACATATGCATGCAGGGAGGTACGACGACGGCATTGGTGGGTCATACAGGATCGGGCAAGACCACTTTGGCCTTTTTGCTGCTGGGTTTTTTGCGGCCAGGATCGGGTCGTATTTTGGTGAACGGTATGACACTGGATGCCATGAATCCGGCTGTCTGGCGCCGGCAGGTGGCTTACGTGCCCCAGCATCCTCACTTTTTTAATGCATCGGTGCTCGACAACCTGCTGATGGCC
>SKYG01000179.1 GCA_007128045.1 Bacteroidales bacterium
ATGCGATCAGGATAGATCATTTAATCATGTGGTTTATTCGAAAAAATCATACCTGAAGTTAATCAGAAATACCTTGTCTGTAGATCGGGTAATGGCGGTATAAAGCCATCGCAGATACCCGGTGTCGGGGGTGTTCTCGGGTATATATCCCATATCAATAAACACATGTTTCCATTGCCCCCCCTGCGACTTATGGCAGGTCAGGGCATACGCAAATTTTACCTGCAGGGCTTGCAGGTAGGGGTTTTCCCTGATTTTTGATAACCTGGTTGTTTTATTTTCTATATGTGCGTATTCCTCAGATATCCCATCAAAAAGCTTCTTATATTGGTTATGGCTTAAAGAAGCCCCATCAGATTGAAGCGTGTCAAGAACTATTTTAACCTCGATATCGGGTTCTTCTGGATAGTCTACCAGAGAAGCGGTCAGATCGGCAAACCGTAAGTCATATTCCTCTTCAATACGGTTGATACGTTTTATCTCGATGGTATCTCCATTGGCGATAAACCCTGCTTCACTCTCCTGTGGTAACCAGAAATAGTTGTTCTTTACCACCATTAGCAGATCACCGCTGTTGATTTCATCTTCCATATACAGTACCCTTTGCCTGATACTCTGGTTAAAAAGATTTGCCCTCTTGTTCGACCTGCAAATGATTAGGGCGTCAAAAAGGTTCATGGGGTGAAAGGCGTTATTGATCTCGTCGACCACATCCTCACTGTGCAGCCTCACGAAATCGTTAAATCCTTGTTGTCGGAACCTGGGGAATCCTTTTTTGTTATTTGCAAGTAACTGCCTGATCATAGTGGCGTTATAAAGCACACCACTTTCACTTGCCTGTCTTACCACCTCTTTTAACTCGAAAGCAGTTACAATTAATTGATAGTTTTCGGATATATAGTGGTTGTTCAATGCCATGCTTTCTGGTTGTTTTACAGGTGGAAGCTGGGCGGTATCTCCAATAAGAATAAGCTTGCAGTTTTTTCCGCTGTATACAAATTGTACAAGGTCGTCGAGCAGGTCTGCTCCGCCAAATAAGCTGCCTTCGGCCTGTCTTCCCGATGCTATCATGGATGCTTCATCTACTATGAAACAGGTGTTTTTATGCTTGTTGTTTTGAATGGCAACCTGGATGTTTCCGTCGGCATTTGTTTGAAGCCGGTATATCTTTTTGTGTATTGTAAAGGCTTTTCGTCCGGAGTAAGATGCCAAAACCTTTGCCGCCCTTCCGGTTGGCGCCAGAAGTACAGCCCCCTGGAGTTGCGTTTCCAACACATGAACCAGGCTGCTTACGATGGTGGTTTTGCCGGTACCTGCATAACCTTTTAAAAGAAACAGGCGATTTGGGGTTGCATCTGTAATAAATGATGCCAGATCATGAATCAGCTGTTTCTGATCATTTGTCGGTGTGTAAGGAAAGTTGTTCAGGATTTCCTGTTTGATTTGAGCTATATCCATTTGTTGTCAGAAGGGGTATCCAATACCCAGGTTAAAGTTCCAGTCTCTCCATTCCGGTGTGCCAGATATCCATCTGCTTCCCTGTGGTCTTGCAGGATCTCTTACCCGGAATGCGGCATCAACCCTAACGATAAAGAAATCAAAGTCCAATCTCATTCCGGCCCCTGTGCCTATGGCGATGTCTTTATAGAAGTTCCCCGGGTCAAAATTACCACCGGGGAATTGGGGGTTGTCTTTAAGAAACCATACATTACCTGCATCTGCAAATAGGGCTCCTTTCCAGAATTTGTAAATATTAAAGCGGTACTCGACATTGGCTTCGAGTTTAATATCACCATAGCTGTCGAATCTCACATCCAGGCTGTCCTGATAGCCCCCGGGGCCGAGCGAATATATCCTCCATGCACGCACGCTGTTGGCTCCACCTCCATAATAACTTTTAATAAATGGCAAAACATTCAGATTGCCATAAGGAATTCCAACCCCGGCCATGAGTCTGAATGCAAGTGTGTTATCCCGATCATAAACCTTATAGTAGCGAAAATCGGCATCGCCCTTAATGTATTGAGCAAATGGGATGTTGAACAGCTGGTAGCTTTGATTTTCATCGCGGGGCGCATCAATTTGTTTGGACACAAAATATAATAAATTACCTGCTATTTCCATATTACCCCTGAAATACATAAAATCTACATCCCTTCCAAGTTCTTGTGAGCTGAATGAATAACTATATTTTGTTCCTGTAATCAAATGGTCTTTGAACCTGCTTTGCAGAAGGGGGTTATTGTCGGGTATCTTTGCCTGCAATAAAGAGTCGTTAAAGACTTTTATAGAGCTTATCTCTATAGGATAAAGGTGTTGTCTTTTCCGGCTTTCAGGGCTCCATTCGAATCCATAGCTGAGGTTGTATATAAACCTGGTATAATCAGGTCTTTGCCTGAAGTTAATACCGGTAAGCACAGTGCTTTTGGGTCTTGCAGTTTTTGACAACTGTTCCATTCTTATTGGGAATAACAACTTGGGAAAGTCTATGGAAGCTTCAGCCCCTACCTCCAGCGTATTGAATGGAAGTCTCTGAATAACTTCATCGGCTCTTGATTCTCCCGACACTTCAAGAGCACCTTTAAGTCGAAGATTGAACACTTCGGCACCTCTGAATACGTTTCTGTTATGATAGATCACATTGCCTGCAACACCAAGGTTGCCTGATGTATTCAGTCCTTCGGCTTCCACAGTAAACGCATTGGATGGTGACCGTGATAATTCTACCTGTGCGTTCAGATAGCCCAGGGTGTCTGAAGGGCTACCACCGTATGGTTGTGTGTTTTCTAAGAACTGAAGGTTGATAATCCTGAAGTTTCTAAGCCGCGACAGGTGTGCGTAGGTAAGTTCAACATCATCGATGCTGTAGTAATTGTTTTGTTCGAGCATGATGTTGTTAATAATGGTACGAGGCCTGATTTGCATGCGGCCCGCGTGAAAGAAATTATAGGTGTATTCTTCTGTACCTTTGCTGAGAAGATAGGTGGTGGTGTCTGAAAAAGCTGTTGTTGGGCGGAATGGAGAATAGTCAGGGAAGATATTCACCTGATCAATGATAAATCGTCTGTGTCTGGATTGAAATTGGTTGTTTGTTCTTGCAGGCCTGACATCCTGAGGGTTGCTGATCACAACCTCGATATCGAGTTGATGGTTGGATAATGTACTATCTACCCTGAAAAAAATAAACTCTCTGGAGAATTGATAGAAGCCCTGGTTCTTAAGCTGCCTTGATATCCGTAATCTTTCTTCCTGAAGTATGTCGGCATCATACCTGTTCCCCCGGCGTATCAGAGAGTTGATTGTGTCATGCAGCACAAAGCCTTCTAAATGACTATCTCCAATGGTATAGTCTATTTCACGGATGGAATAGGGTTGGTTGCCGGTAACGTGATAGGTGACAGTAGCTCTTTTATTGTTGAATATTGTGTGATAGTCAACATGTGAATTAAAGTACCCTTTGCTGTGCATGTACAATTCAAACTGTCTGGCTGTAGCATCTGCAAGAAATGGTTCATAAATTACGGGTGGTTCACCAATGGTGTTTTTCATCCAGTACTTTAGTTTGTTCTCAGTACCTCTGTCGGCTAATTGATAAATACTCAGGTGAAACCTGTAAAAACCCAGTATCTTTCGGTTAGGTTTTTGTCTGACAAACGTTCTGAGCTCATCGGCTTTTACCTGGGAGTCTTCTATTGCGATCTTGTTGCGCCGCAAGAGATAGCTGTTGTCTGGAATATTCCGGGTCAGACTACAGCTGCTTGCCAGTGCTAATAAAAAGAAAGAGAGAATGAAGTGAGTCCGCATGAATCTCCCAGGTATATTTAGGTATGTCTATTTTTGCTTTGACAAAAATAGATAACGTTAAAGATAAATCCTAAAAACTTTGGTTGAATAGCATTTTGGAATCAAACAGAAGATGTATCTTTGACAGTCTTAAAAAAGAGGAATTGTTATGACTTTGATTCAATCAATTTCCGGAATTAGAGGAACCATTGGAGGAAAGCCCGGAGAGGGCTTATCGCCCGTTGATGTTGTTCAGTTTGTTGGTGCTTACGGCATGTGGCTCAGAGATATATACCCTGATAAAAAGCATGTGGTTGTAATTGGTCGTGATGCCCGCGTATCGGGACATCTCGTAAATATGCTTGTCACTGCTACCCTTCAGGCAATGGGAATTGACGTGATTGATGGCGGGGTGACCACCACCCCAACGGTGGCTATGGGCGTTACGTTCCATCATGCCAATGGAGGCATTGTAATCACCGCCAGTCACAATCCTAAACACTGGAATGCCTTGAAGTTTCTTGATCATCAGGGAGAGTTTCTCACAGCAGAACATGCCCTTGGGATGGAAGATTATATGCATCCGGAGAGGCTCGTTTTTGCTCCTGTTGATCGCCTTGGTAAGTATTCGTTTGATGAAGGAATGCTGGAGATGCATATTGAAAAAATATTGGCGTTGCCGGCGGTAGATGTTGAAGCAATATATGCAGCGGGGTTTACGGTTGTTCTTGATGGGATAAATTCCTCCGGGGGTATTGCCATCCCACTTTTGTTGGAAACCCTGGGGGTGAAGCAGATTATCAAGGTGTATTGTAACCCTGATGGTCAGTTTTCTCATAATCCGGAGCCCCTTCCCGAGCATCTTGCAGAACTGTCACAGCAAGTATTGACCCACAATGCACATGTAGGTTTTGCCGTTGACCCCGACGTAGACCGACTGGCTATTGTATGTGAGGATGGTGAATTTTTTGGTGAAGAATATACGCTGGTAGCTGTGGCTGATTATATCCTGTCGCAACAACCAGGAAATACTGTCAGCAACCTTTCGTCAACACAAGCGTTAAAAGAAATTACCGAAAAACATGGTGGCACTCATTTCTATTCGGCTGTAGGTGAGGCAAATGTAGTTACAGCTATGAAGAAATTCCAGGCTGTTATCGGTGGAGAAGGTAACGGTGGCGTGATATATCCTCCGCTGCATTATGGCAGGGATGCGCTGGTTGGCATCGCACTGTTTTTGACCAGTCTGGCTAAATCCGGCATGACATGTTCCTTGCTAAAGAAAAGATTTCCGGAATATTTTATTTTGAAAAATAAGATTGAACTGCCTTCCGAAACAAATATGGCGTTAATACTTGAAAAGATACGTAAGAAATACGATAAGTATCCCCATGATACTACTGATGGAGTCAAGGTTTATTTTGAGAAGGAATGGGTTCATTTACGTAAGTCAAACACAGAGCCTGTCATCAGGATTTATGCAGAAAGTGATGATCCTGTAAAAGCGGAGAATCTCGGAGAAAAGATTATTATAGATATACGTGAGCTTCTGAAAGGGGAGGACGTTTTTTGAGTAAACGACGTGGCCGGTTTCAGTGATTTAGTTAAGTCTGGGAGATGTCTTGCATGATATGTAGTGCCTGATGGATATCTGAAACAGCATCGATAGTTAGTACAATCCTGTTGCTGGTTTCTTTTAGATAACAATTTCTGTGATTGGCCTGTGCGTAGGAGAGTACCTTTCCAAACGATTCGCTCTGGTAATAATTTGTTCGTTCCTGTAAGGGGAAATATCCAATCAGTTTGTTACTTTTCATGATCAGCTTTTCAAATCCCATTGTTTTAGCATGCCATCTCAGGCGAACAGCCTGCAACAACCCTTCCGCCTGAGCAGGAACTGGCCCGAAGCGGTCTCTCAGATGAAGTTCGAAATCATTGAGGTGTTCCTCTTTCTCTATGTTGTCAAGGTCCTTATAAAGATTTAGTCTTTCCTGCACATTGCTGACATAATCACTGGGGATCATCAGTTCAAAGTCTGTTTCTATCTGACAATCAATAATGGAAAATGATTTATTTGTGTCTTCAGAATATAATGACCGGAATTCATTTTCTCTAAGCTCGTTCATGGCCTCGTCGAGGATCTTCTGGTACATGTCATAGCCAATATCAGAGATGAAGCCACTTTGTTCTGCGCCCAGGAGGTTGCCGGCACCACGAATATCGAGGTCACGCATGGCTATGTTGAAGCCACTGCCCAGGTCTGAAAATTCTTCAATGGAGCGCAGACGTTTTCTTGCATCTTCGGTGAGGGTGCTTACAGGGGGTGTGATCAGGTAACAGAATGCTTTTTTGTTTGTTCGCCCTACCCTGCCGCGCATTTGATGCAAGTCGCTTAACCCAAAGTGATGGGCGTTGTTTATAATAATGGTGTTTGCATTGGGGATATCCAGTCCGGATTCTATGATGGTGGTCGACACCAATACATCGTATTCACCGTGAATAAAGTCTACCATAATTTTTTCCAGCTTGCTGCCTTCAAGCTGTCCGTGACCAACAGCGATGCGCAGGTCAGGGCAGAGTCTGGTTACGATACCGGCAATCTCAGGAATATTCTGCACCCTGTTGTGAACCAAAAATACCTGCCCGCCTCTTGACACTTCATACATGATGGCATCACGTATTAATGCCTCATTAAAGGTGTGTACCTCAGTTATGATAGGAAAACGGTTTGGCGGAGGGGTGTTTATCAGTGACAGATCGCGTGCTCCCAGAAGTGAAAACTGCAGTGTGCGGGGTATTGGAGTTGCCGTAAGGGTCAGGCAATCTACATTCGTTTTCAGTTGTTTGATCTTTTCCTTGGTGCTTACCCCAAATTTTTGTTCTTCATCAATGATAAGAAGCCCGAGGTCTCTAAACATAACATCCTTACTTACCAGTCGGTGTGTGCCAATCAGAATGTCTAATTTCCCCTGCTGTAGATTCTCAAGTGCTTGTTTAATCTCTTTACGGCTTCGAAAACGGCTTATATAGTCGATGTTACAGGGAAAGTCTTTCAACCGTTCAGAAAAAGTATAGAAATGTTGCAATGCCAGAATGGTGGTAGGTACCAATATTGCTACCTGCTTTGAGTCTGAAACGGCTTTGAATGCGGCTCTTACGGCCACTTCTGTCTTTCCGAATCCAACATCACCGCAAATTAACCTGTCCATCGGAAATGGTGCTTCCATATCTTTCTTAACATCGGCGGTTGCTTTCTCCTGATCAGGCGTATCTTCAAAAATAAAAGATGCTTCCAATTCATTTTGCAGGTATGTGTCGGATGAGAATGCGAAGCCATGTTTATTTTTTCTGACGGCATAAAGCTTAATAAGGTCTTTGGCAATGTCTTTAACCTTTTGTTTGGTCTTGTTTTTCAGGTTGTTCCAGGCATTAGACCCCAGGCGGTGAAGCGAAGGTGCAGCTCCCTCTTTCCCGCTGTATTTTGATATTCTGTGAAGTGAGTGGATGGAAATATATAGGATGTCCTGATCTTTGTATATCAGCCGGATGGCCTCCTGCAGTTTGCCGTTAACTTCAATCTTCTCGAGGCCGCTAAAAACTCCGATGCCATGATCGATATGGGTGACGAAATCACCTGGTTTAAGGCTATTTAACTCTTTCAGGGATATAGCTTGCTTGCCCGGGAACTTATCCCTGATCCTGAAACGATGGTATCGGTCAAAAATCTGATGGTCAGTGTAGCATGCGAGCTTGTTGTCAAGGTCGATAAAACCTTCATGCAAGCAAAGGAGCAGGGCATCGTAAGTAAACTCTGCAGTTCGTTTATAGCCGGAAAGCAGGGTTTCGAATATGGTCTGTATCCGGTCGATCTGCTTCGGATTATCGGATAAGATGATGTTTGTGAATCCTTTTCTTGTGTTCCCTTCCAGGTCTTTAACCAGTATTTCAAAGTTTTTGTTGAATGATGGTTGTGGTTTGACATTCAGTGTTACTGTGTTGCCATTTGATTTTGACAAATGTGCTTTTCCTGTCTCTATGATTCGTGATCCTGAAAGGGCCGTGGTAAACTCTGTGCCCGTGGCAAATAACGCATCAGGTCTGGAAAGCTTGCTGTCTTTATGCAGGCTGCGGAATTGTTGTTCTGCGCGAAGAACCACCGCGTCCATTACCTCTGCCGCTGTATGGGTATCTTCAACCCAAACGAGTGTATCAGACCTCATGGAATTAAGTAAAAACTCTCTTTTCTCATGGGCTACTCCCAATGTCTCTATGTCGGGCAGGATACTTATTTTGTCATGAACTTTTACAGATAGTTGTGTTTCCGGATTATACGACCTTAAGCTCTCGACGGTATCGCCTGATACTTCAATTCTAAAAGGGTTATCGTTAGAAAATGAGAACACGTCCATGATACCACCTCTTATGCAAAACTTGCCAGGTTCAACCACGAAGTCGGACTGCTCAAAACCATACTCAAGCAGCATCTCAAGAAAAAAATCCAGGTCGAGGGTTTCACCTGTGCTAACACTGAACATGTGTTTTTTCAGAACTTTACGTGTGACGACCTTTTCTGAGATGGCCAGCGGGTAGGTAACGATGATGATCCTGCCAGACTCAGCAACCAGTCTGTTCACAACTTCTGCGCGCAATAATACGTTGGCATTGTCTGTCTCATTAAATTCGTATGGTTTTTTCCAGGCAGAGGGAAATAAAAAGACAGACCTGTTTTCATAGCTTTTATCCCCTTCGTGCAGGATGTTCTCAAGGTCGTTGAAGAAATAGGCGGCTCGTTCCTTCTCGGAGAGGATAAAGAGAAATGACTTTTTGGTGTTTTTTATGAGGGTAGCGGCCATCACTGCTGCTGCGGAACCAGTAAGACCATCAAGAAATAATGAGTCTGCCTTATTTCCATTAGCATATTCGGCCAGGGGTAAAAATGACTGACTTTTGTAATAGCGTTTTATGAATTCATCCGTTTTCAATGCGGCTAATTTTTAACGCGCAAAGATATTGAAACCACTCGGCTTATTCAATTAATTCTTTCAACATTCCCATTGCTGCAATACCGGCCCTGATAATATTTCGTTCCCTGGTATCACCAAAAGAATACACCTTGCTAACAATTTTCTGGTTGTTGGCAACCGCTATCCATACTGTGCCAACGGGTTTGGTGTCGGTTCCTCCTGATGGTCCTGCTATTCCGCTTACTGCCATTGAGTAGTCGGCGTCAAAAAGCTTTAGTGAGTTTCTTGCCATTACTTCAACCACTTCCTGGCTGACGGCTCCGTATGTTTGCAGTATCTCCGGATCAACCGAAAGGAGCTGTTGTTTGGCCTGGTTGGAATAAGCTATAACAGACCCTTTGTAATAGGCTGAACTGCCGGGAACACTTGTAAGCTTATGAGAGATATAGCCTCCGGTACAGCTCTCGGCAGTGCAAACAGTAGCTGATCTTTCTGCAAGCATTTTGCCAATCAGCTCTTCCATTACCTGATCGTCATAACCCCATATGTATTCCGGGATAATTGTATGTAATTGTTCGACTTGCGTTTCAATTGTTTTTTCGATGATTTCTTTATCTGGACCTTTTCCCGAAAGTCTTAGTTTTACAATTCCTGGCGATGGCAGGTATGCCAGCGTGATAAACTCTGGCAGCTGGTCTTCCCATCCGGATATCTTTTCAGCCAGAAAAGATTCTCCAATCCCTTGCGTTAATACTGTTCTATGTATGATATGGTATTCTTTTACCCTGTTTTTTAATGCAGGTAAAATACCATCGGTCATCATATGTTGCATTTCAAACGGCACACCAGGCATAGAGATCAGTATTGTGTTATTATGTTCAAACCACAGTCCCGGAGCGGTGCCGTAAGGATTCCTAATAATCTGTGCTTTATCTGGCACCAATGCCTGCAATTTATTCAGCTCTGTAAGTTCGAACCCCCTTTTCTCAAAAAAATGCTGATTATCCAACATGACCGTTTGATTTTCGACCAACTTACTGTCAAATAATTCACAGAGGGCTTTTTTTGTAATATCGTCGCGTGTGGGACCAAGACCACCGGTTGTGAGCACCAGGTCGGCCCTTTGAATGGCCTGATTGATGGTGTTAAGGATGTCGTCATGGTTATCAGCAATCACCACAATCTGTCTGACGGTAATTCCCACAGTGTTGAGGTTGCGGGATAGCCATGCCGCATTGGTGTTTACGGTTTGTCCAATGAGTAATTCTTCACCAATTGAGATTATTTCAGCAATCATGGTATTCTATTTGAGTTAAATTATAAGACTTTATGCAGCAGACGCACTTTTAATTGAAAAATATGTAATGCTAATAACATAAAGTGTTTGGTCTGCAAATTTCCACAAATTATTCATTATTTTTGTGTGTATGCAAAAATAAGCAGATAAAACACCCATGTCAAACGCCTGGACACACATGGGGGATGATTATTAGCACCATAACCCTATCTGGTTTTTGACCTTTGACTTTCGACCTTTGACTTTCGACTAAAATTTTAATATATGAAACATTTTAAAGAGTCTGAGCTGATCCTGAATCCTGATGGCAGCATATACCATTTGAACCTCAGGCCGGAACAGGTTGCCTCCAAAATAATCCTTGTTGGTGATCAAAACCGGGTAGGTCGTATATCTGCTCATTTCAGTTCTATAGAACACCGGGTGCAGAACAGAGAGTTTACCACACATACAGGGTATTTTAACAAGGAAAGAATAGGGCTTTCTATGAGCACAAGTTCGTTAATTCATTTGTCGCCGGAACAAAAGAAGCAATATTTCTCGCCGGGCTGGTGCTCGTTTCAAGAGTTCTACACCCGTCAA
>SKYG01000252.1 GCA_007128045.1 Bacteroidales bacterium
AGGGTCGCCCACCAACAATTCACGATCAACGGTGAAAGCAAAGAAAAATGCCAGGCCGATATACACCAGAAAGCCCACAAGAATGGCAGATATCGTTCCGTAAGGTATATGCTTGCGAGGGTCTTTGAGATCGCCCGACATCGATACGCCGGCCTCAAATCCCGTTACCGCAGGGAAGAAAATTGCAAACAAGGCGATCCAGGGCAATGCACCAGACATTGGCATGAACAAAGGCTCTGATGGGATAAATTCGTGTCTCCCCAAAAACACAGAGAATAACGATAATAACATCGCCGCCATTATCAGGTACTGGGTTTTAATGGCCAACGAAGTGCTGATAAATGTAATTGCAGCAACCAGAAGCAATATAATCGATCCTGCAATACGAATTGTATACAAGCTAACTTCAAAGCCAAAATAAGAGAGAAATGTCTCAGCAAAACCGATCAGATACAAACTCACACTAAAAGATAACCCAACAAAAAGGGCCAGGCCTAATGTACCTCCAATTGGCAATCCAAGGCTTCTGGAAATGATATAATAGCTACCTCCGGTGCCAACACGTTTGTCAGTTGCAACTGAAGCTACACTCAACCCTGTGCTGGCGGAAATGATGTGAGCCACAATGATAATCCCAAGCGTTGACCATAAACCAGCCTGCCCGACAATCCACGGCAGACGTAAAAACATGATTACACCAAGTATTGTCAGGATAGATGCGGTGAACACCCCGCCAAATGCGCCAAACTTTTTTGCTTTTGCCACGACAAAGAGTATTTATAATGTTTTCATTCAAAGATAGTTTTTTTCAATTAATACTACTTGACGTCAAAGTGGTTTTATTCCTGCGTTCTAAAAAAAAAATTTCGACCTTCGACTTTCGGCCGCCAAGTGGCCAAACATTCAGCTGTGGTTTCAACATTGCAAAATGTCAGAATTAGTATCTTTGTAAATTATTGCATCTACAAAAAATATCCGTTGTATGGGAAAGAAAATTCACTCAAGGCTGTTTTTATTGATTTGTATTGCTTGTTTCATTGTTTTACCGGATGGTTTTTCTCAGACCAACACAGCAGTTGTTGACACCACCATCATCTCCGGCTATGACCTCAGCAGTCCCTATTCTACCATTTATACCCACTTGTATTTTTTGCAGGATGATAGTTATTTCCCGGAGATTTCTGCCCGGGCATTTTTACACCAGGGCATTGAGCAAGAAGAGGCTGCAGAGGCTGCCATCAAACTGAAACAAATATACGATGGCCGGGGGTATTATATTCAAATGCAACGAATTCCCGTAGACCCATCCCATAAAGACTCCATCACAGACGCACACATGTACACCCCTGTTTCTCAACTGCCGGATATTTACCTGGTAAAAAGCGGCAATCAGTGGTTGTACAGCAGGGAAAGCATGGCACACATTGACAGGCTTCATAAGGAAGTGTTTCCTTTTGGCACCGATATGCTGCTGGAGTTGGTGCCACGTACCGGTACCCGCAAGTTCATGAATATCTATTTATGGCAGCATCTCGGCATTTTAGTGCTCATCTTTTTGAGCTTTATGCTACATAAGCTGTTGTCATTCCTGTTTAGCAGAATCCTTTACAGGGGGGCCACCCAACTTGGTTACACAAAGCTGGTAAGGCCCTATTTACTACCGGTAGCAAAACCACTGAGTTTGTTTGTGGTCTTCTTATTCATCATGATCTTTTATCCGGTATTACAACTTCCGGTCGAGATTACCCGCTATATCAGTTTTGCCTTCAGGGCAATCCTGCCTTTCTTTGCCACGATCGTATTTTATAAATTGGTAGATGTGTTCTCCCTTTACCTGGAAAGCCTTGCGGTAAAAGGGGAAAGCAACCTCGACAACCATGTCATACCCTTGATCAGAAAAGTATTGCGTGTTTTCGTGGTTGTTATCGGCGGTTTATTCATTCTTCAAAACCTGGATGTCAACATTACTGCACTGTTGGCAGGTATTTCCATCGGCGGGTTAGCCCTGGCGCTGGCAGCACAAGACACCCTGAAAAACTTTTTTGGATCTCTGATGATCTTTATCGACAAACCATTCTCTGTCGGACACTGGATCACCACCGGCGATCTCGATGGAACCGTTGAAGAGGTAGGGTTCCGGTCTACCAGGATACGCACCTTCCGAAACTCTCTGACCTATGTCCCCAACGGTAAGCTGGCCGACTCAACCATCGACAATCACGGACTAAGGGAGTATCGCAGGTTTTTCTTTCATATTGCCATCACCTACGATACACCTCCCGATCTGATAGAGGTGTTTGTTGAAGGTCTGAGAAAAATTGTAGACACCCATCCCAACACACGAAAAGACTTTTATATTGTCGAATTCAATGACATGGGCGATTTCTCCCTGAAGATCATGTTTTATATCTTCTTTGCCGTTCCGACGTGGCCACAAGAGTTAAAAGCCCGCCATGAGGTGCTGATAGAGATCGTCAGACTGGCAGAAAAGCTCGGGGTAAGGTTTGCGTTCCCGACACAAACCGTCCATATGGAAAGTTTTCCTGACAAGAAGGGCCTGACACCCAAATATGATATGAGCATGGGTGAGTTCAGACAAGTAATGGAAGATTACTTTCAGAACCGGTAAGTTACTTAAACACAACTACCGCAGCAGGTTCAATTACATGAAATGTGAATGATTCTGTGAAGTATAACTGAACCGTTTTACTGTTGTGCGATTCATAGCCGATAGACATATCCTGCCCGATCACCATTTTTAAGTCACCACCCCTTTCCGAGACAAGGTAAGCATCCTTCACATAAGGAGCCATGATGATAGCGCCTCCAAGCAATCCTTCGAGTTGTTTGCGCAAGGGGTAACCTTTCACGTATGAATTCACCTTTTGCCACTTTTCAGAATTGAGCACCAAAGAATACGGGCCTTCCACAGAAGCGGCCTTCAGGTTTGCCAGTGCATGTGAAACAGCGCCAATGATGTCTTCTCCAGCTTCAGGAAAATCAATCGCTTCATGTGTGGAACTGCCTTTAATCCCAACAATATTCCCTGGCTTAAAGCCTTCATAGATAACAGACTCTTCAAACCGGGCTATGTTTCTGGCCGCTTCTTCAAGGGCCTCCAGATCGATGTCTTCTGCCCCCCTGGCAACATTATCGAGTTCCCAGATATTCAGTTCGAAAGGTATCCTTGCTTCAACCAGTGGCAACACCTGATGAATTCCATATTTCACGGCATCTTTTTGTCCGTCGGGAACGCGAATGCGTCCGGTCGACAGCGCAGCAAAATCCCATCCCCTGGGGCCTTCGACATCTACAAATTTTCGTGCTGACAATACAGAAGAAAGCACTTCTTTAGCGGTAGCATTGATTTCGGCCCACGCTTCATTAGAGACAGGAGCCAATGATTTTCTTAATATATCCATAATATTTATAGTTTTTACTGTTTATTTACCTAATTTACCCAAGCCCAATGAATCAGAAGTGCCTGGCTGATCTTTCTTCAGGTCAGGATCACCATCAGCACCACCGCCACCAGTAATTTGTTCTTCGTGGCCAATAATGCTGCCCTCCTTGAACAAATAATTTCGCAATTCTTCATCCCATCCTGGCATGTTCTTTCTCAGCCATTGGATGGTCATGCATGCATGTTCGATTTCCTCGTCACGGTTATGTGCCATAATAGCAGCAAGCTCCGTGTCGTTACAGGTTACCACCCTCTGATGGTACCAATCAACGGCTTCAATTTCTTCCTTCAGGCTTTTGAGCGCACGGGAAAAATTCCGTGCTTCCTGACTTAGTTCTTCTACTGGTTCGTGATAATCTGACATAGTTATAAATTTTATGATGGTTTGAGATTATTGTTGAAGTTTACATGTTTCCGGCCATTCATTCTCTGATAATGCCATACGGCAGCTTGCGCATTGCGGTTTATTCAATTATGATTGATAAAGGTACGTGTTTTCCCTGTGCTGAGCAAAGAGAATGGTGAAAAGATTCATCTGGCAAATCATATTTTTTTTGTCTGGCAGCGCAAATACTTTATCTTTGGAAGAAAAACATGAACTTTAGTGAATTGGTGGTAGTACGCGAAAGTTGTCGCAAATATGACCCCCGTCCGGTTGAGAAAGAAAAGATTGAACAAATCATGGAAGCCTGCCGCCTGGCCCCTTCCGCATGCAACAGCCAACCCTGGAGTTTCGTTGTTGTGACTGACCCGGAGTTAAAGAAACAGGTTGCCGGTACTACAACAAGCAATGTACTGCAATTTAACCGATTCTGTTTTCAGGCTCCGGTAATAGCAGCTTTGGTAGCAGAACCCCCAAGATGGTTGTCGAAGATTGGCAGCAGCATCAAAGACAAAGATTTTTATTTGATGGATATAGGCGTCGTGGCAGAACATTTCTGTTTGCAAGCCACCGAGCTGGGCCTGGGAACATGTATGATAGGATGGTTTGATGAAAAAAAAGCCCGCCAGCTGTTGAATATCCCACCATCCAAACGCATCCCGCTTTTGATCAGTCTTGGCTATCCGGGTAGCGACAAAAAGCGAAAAAAAATCAGAAAAAGTATTGATAAGCTATTTTCCTATGACCTATATAAGTCAGCAAGCTGAAAAAGACCGGCAGGTCATCAATCAAAACTCCGGATCAGTTTCTCCACCACTTCCGGGTAATGATCATATTCCAGTTGATGAATCTTTCTGGCCAGAGATTCAGGAGTCTCTCCTTTATCAATATCGAGGGTATAACGGCAAATAACTTCTCCTTCATCATACCGCTCATTTACGTGATGTATGGTGATTCCACTTTTGGTATCTCCAGCCTGAATAACCGCCTGATGCACACGCATGCCATACATACCCTTCCCACCATATGCAGGCAGTAAGGCAGGATGGATATTTACAATCCTGTTTTTGTAATGTTCGATAAAGAACGCAGGAACCAACAACAAGAATCCGGCTAACACCACAAAGTCAATCCTTCTTTCAGTAAAAATTCCCATAACCAGATCCTTGTCATTCCACTGGTCATTTCGTATCACTAAGTGGGGAACCCCTTCCTTGGCTGCTTTGCTTAATACAAGCGCATCAGGGTTGTTTGAAACCACAAGAGCTATTTCAATGACAGGATGCTCCTTAAAAAACCTGATAAAATTGGCTACATTGGTACCACTACCTGAGGCCAGCATAGCCAATCGTTTCTTCGGCAAATAGCTTTTCATAAAAACTTATGGTTTCGATGATAGTACATTTATAGGTAGTAAAAGTAGCAAAAAAACTGAAATTGACTTAAAATCAAGATTTTTAACCAAACATCTACTAACTTTTTAGTTATACGCAAAAAATTGTAATCCAATATATTACAGTCCATTATAAAAATTTGAGGACAAAAAAGTTGGTTTTGATGAATTAAAGTTTTTTCTTTGCATCCTGTTTTAAACAATAAAAGGAGAAAATCATGTCTGACATTAATTCAAGAGTAAAAGCTATCATTGTAGATAAGCTTGGAGTAGATGAAAAAGAAGTAACTCCGGAGGCCAGTTTTACCAACGACCTTGGAGCAGATTCTTTGGATACAGTTGAGCTCATTATGGAATTCGAAAAAGAATTCAATATTGCCATTCCCGACGATCAGGCAGAAAAGATCAGCACCGTGGGTGACGCGATTACCTACATTGAGAACATCAACAAGTAGACATCAAACTACTTCACATAAAATGCCCGGACACAGGTATTCGCCTTTAATGACGATATGTTTTGTGCCGGGCATTTTATCTATCTTTGCAATAAATCATTGTGGGATGGTAAGCTACTGAGCAAGAATGTTGTTTTTAAGTACCTCAGATAGTTTATTGTCCTGTATTAATCAATATATTTTTTCGGATGGAACTTAAAAGAGTAGTCGTTACAGGTCTCGGCGCTCTTACTCCTATTGGCAATAATGTTCCTGAGTATTGGGAAAGCCTTATCAATGGAGTGAGTGGTGCAGGTCCTATCACCCGTTTTGACGCATCAAAATTTAAAACCCGCCTGGCATGCGAGTTAAAAAATTTCGACATCGGTGCATTCTTTGACAGAAAAGAGAGTCGGAAGTATGATCCTTTCACCCAATATGCCTTAATCGCCACCGACGAAGCCGTCAAAGATACAGGCGTAGATCTGCAAACACTGGATGTTGACCGGATCGGGGTCATTTGGGGTAGTGGCATCGGAGGGCTGGAAACGTTCCTTTTCAGCATTACAGACTATGTGAAAGGTGGTGAGATACCCCGTTTTAGTCCGTTTTTTATCCCAAAGATGATTGCAGATATTGCAGCAGGCCATATCTCCATCAAATATGGACTCCGTGGTCCAAACTTCACCACTACATCGGCATGTGCCTCTGCCGCCAACGCACTTGTCGATTGCTACAACCTGATCAGGCTCGGAAAAGCCGACATGTTCATAAGTGGGGGATCAGAAGCAGCCATTAATGCAGCAGGTGTGGGCGGGTTTAGTGCCATGCACGCCATCTCAGAACGCAACGATGATCCATCTACCGCCTCACGTCCATTCGACAAAGACCGGGATGGTTTTGTTATTGGAGAAGGAGCAGGAGCCGTCGTATTCGAAGAATTGGAACATGCCCTTAATAGGGGAGCCAAAATATATGCAGAAGTTGTTGGCGGTGGAATGTCGGCCGATGCATACCATATGACAAGCCCACATCCTGATGGATTGGGAGCCATGCTCGTTATGAAAAACACGCTCGAAGACAATGGACTGAAGCCTGAAGAGGTGGATCATATCAATACCCATGGCACATCAACACCATTGGGCGACATTGCAGAGCCTAAAGCCATCGTTAAATTGTTTGGTGAGCACGCTTATAACATCAGTATCAACGCAACAAAATCTATGACAGGACACCTCCTGGGTGCAGCAGGTGCCGTCGAAGCCATTGCATCCATTTTGTCTATTGTAAATGATATCGTGCCTCCAACCATTAACCATTTTACAGACGACCCTGAGATCGACAACAGGCTTGATTTCACATTTAATAAAGCCAAAAAGCGTACTGTTAATGTGGCTCTTAGCAATACGTTCGGCTTTGGCGGACATAATGCCTGTATCGCATTTAGAAAGTTCAACCAATAGGTCACCCGATTTGCGACTTTTCGCTGCCCTTTTACGAAAAACAAAAGCCTCCGAAAAAAACCTCCAGGAGGCAATCAGTAACCTGTTCGGATACCAACCGGGTAATATTGCTATATACAGACTTGCATTCCGGCATAAATCTGCAGCTTCCTCTCTTAACAATGGGTTTAAACATAGCAACGAAAGGCTTGAATATTTAGGCGACGCTGTACTAGGATCAGTTATTGCCGATTTTTTATTTAAGAAATTTCCTTTCAAAGATGAAGGGTTCCTGACAGAAATGAGGGCGCGAATTGTAAGCCGGAATCATTTAAATCTATTATCCAGAAAATTAGGACTTGACAAACTAATTGAAGCGAGTAAAGAAAACAATGTGACCACCTCATCCATCCTTGGAGATGCCTTTGAAGCATTTGTTGGTGCACTGTATCTCGACAAAGGATACCGCTTCACACAAAAGATCATTATCAGTCAGATCATTCAAAATCATGTAGACATTGAGGCACTTCTTCAAACAGAGATAAACTTTAAGAGTAAAGTGATTGAATGGGCGCAAAAAGAAAAACGATCAGTAGAGTTTGAACTTATCGAAGAAATTGAGAATGGACGAATCGGTAAGCTCTATGTTGTGAGTCTATTGATAGATGGTAAGCCCATTAACCAGGGAAAGGATTATTCTATAAAAAAAGCAGAACAGCAAGCTGCCCGCCTGGCATGTGAACAAATTTTCAATGAGCCAGACAACATCGACTATCCCCAACAATAGACCATGGCCAAAAAGCACATCCTAAATCTTGAATATACACATCCCTATAAGGCCATTGGTATATTCTCTGCCCAGAAAGACTACAGACTCTGCTGGTTGCTGAACAACCGTCTGGGCATCGATCTGAAAAGAATGCCCGATTTTTGTTTGTCTTTCGATGCCAAATCTGAACCGGCCAACTATCCCATATATAAATATGAACAGCCCAACTTATTTTTAAGTATTTTGCTGCTGGCAAACAGAAGTGAACAGCAGATCCTGTTTCCTGCACCAAAAAACCTCGACTATATATTCTTGCTGAAAAGCCCGGAGAACTTGTTTAAGCTATCTGAAACACTGTCAGAAATCAGAAACATACCACAGGTTCTTGCAGCTGTCACACTGAAAGACCTGCCAGAAAAAAGAGCAAGTGAGTTTTTCTTTGACCTGGAACTCTATCTGTCACAAATGTAGACGTCCTAACCCGCGACAAAGCGCTGAGAAATTAGCGCTGAGAATTGAGCACTGAGAAAAACCCGCAACCCGCGACAAAGCGCTGAGCGCTGAGCATTGAGCACTGAGCATTGAGCGCTGAGCGCTGAGAAAAACCCGTAACCTTTTGCGGACAGGTCAAGCCCTGTCCCTACAGTGTCATCCTACGGGGATTCGTGGACAGGTCAAGCCCTGTCCAAACTGCGTTACTCCGTGAATCACTCCGCGATCCTTTGCGGTTATTCCCGTAACCTGGTAACCCCGTAACCTCGTAACCCTGTAACCTGGTAACCCTGTAACCTGGTAACCCTGCAACCTGTCAACCCCGTAACCTGGCAAGCACCACAGACACATAAACTCAGTCGGCTTTTCGTTATTCGCTCGACTTGGCTTCATTCCAGAAACCGTCCATCTCTTTCAGGTTCATCTTGCTGAGTTCCTTACCGGTATTTTTTGCGCCATCTTCAATGTATGCAAACCTTTTGATAAATTTCTTATTGGTTCGTTCCAAAGCATTTTCCGGATTCACCTGTATAAAACGAGCATAATTGATCAGCGCAAACATAAGATCACCAAACTCTTCCTCAATTCTCTCATGATCTGATCCATTATTGATCTCCGTTTGCAATTCTCCCATCTCCTCCAATACTTTTGCCCACACCTGGCCTGTGTTCTCCCAATCAAACCCTACGCCACGGGCCTTGTCCTGTATCCGATAGGCCTTGATCATGGCCGGTAATGTACGCGGCACACCGGAAAGCACCTTTTTTTTACCCTCTTTTAGTTTTATCTTCTCCCAGTTCTCCTTTACCTGCTCCGCACCAGACACATTAACATCACCATATACGTGAGGATGTCTGCTTATTAGTTTTTTGCTGATGGTTTCCAGCACACTCGTAATATCAAATGCGCCAAGCTCACTGCCTATCTTTGCATAAAATACAATGTGAAGCATCAAATCGCCCAACTCATTGTTTATTTCACGTAAGTCGTTGTCAAGAATCGCATCCGCAAGTTCATAGGTTTCTTCGATGGTCAGATGCCTGAGACTCTCCAGGGTCTGTTGGCGATCCCAGGGACATTTTTCCCTCAGATCATCCATAATATCAAGAAGTTGCTTAAAAGCAACCAAGCGTTTATCCAACATAAGTGTTTTTTTGTAAAGATACTAACAATTGCCTGGAAAGTTGGGTGTTTTTTTGCTAACTTTCGTGCATCAATCCGCGGTATTATGATGCAGGTAAAGGCGATACGGCTTGGTATTAGTTATATTCAATGCCTCCTCCTTTGCGTATACAGCCATTCAAATGTATATGCATCTGACATCGTTTCCGCATCTTCCTGGATTCATCGTGTTGATGTGTCTGCTTATTACGGGTTTATCTGGGCACACTGCCCCGCAATAACACACCTTCAGGAAAAGAACCTGCCTTTGATCCAGCTTTCCTTTTCACACCAAACAGAAGGAAATAAAGAATGGCACCATCGCTATAGCTTTCCAAATTTGGGCGTTGGCATATTATACGGCAATCTTGGCCGACCTGAAGTAACCGGTCACGCCTTTTCAGTTGCTCCTCATATAAGCCTGCCACTTTACAGAGGTAATATCTTTGACCTTTTTATTCGCCATAATCTGGGGTTAGCTTACCTGACCAAAAAACACGATCCATTACTCAATGCGGAGAATAATGCCATCGGTTCGCATGTCAATATATTTTACAGTTCCACCATCAACATGCAACTAAAGACCAGACAACATGGAAAGCTGTCGGGCGGATTGGGACTCATCCACTTTAGCAACGGAAGTGTTCGCAAGCCTAACCTGGGAATAAATGTTCCGGTAATCATGCTTACATACACACGACGTATCGTGCCTGTAAATAAAATCCCTGAGCCAAAGTCTCGAACTGATAATACCAGAAATACCTCATTGTTATTTAGCCTTGCTGGCGGAGTCTCAAGGGTGTCTCCTTATGAAGACCAACTATTTCCCGCTTACTCATTGGCAGCAACAATCAGTCGCAAGATATCTACAAAAAGAAATATCGGACTGGGTGCAGATCTTTTTTTAAATTATGCAGACAAACAGATTATGCTCATCAAGGAACCAAAACACTCAACAATAAATGAACTATTGAAACCAGGAATACATTTGTCTTATGAACAAGCATTTGGCAAGGTAGACTTTATTATTCATAACGGAATCTATCTGGCGGAAAA
>SKYG01000363.1 GCA_007128045.1 Bacteroidales bacterium
AGTATGTTTGCATCAAGAAATACGTTCATTTCCGGGATGAAAAGAATTCACGTTTTAATGCATTCCTTGTCTTTGGCTTTTTTGAATATTCAGCCCTTCCTTCCGCTACCTGGTGAACCCACTCAGCAATAGGGAAATCTTCGAGCTCCCGGAAATCATCAGCAGTGGCACGCCGCAACAAAAATTCTACCAGGCGGGAAAGACTGATGTTCTGGGTTTCAGAAAAAGCTTTGGCCTTTTGTATGACTTCCCGGTTAAAGGATAAGGTTATTTTGGCATCCATGCGTCTTTCTCTTTAATGATTTATACGACAAATATAAATTATTTATACGTATAATCCAACATTAATCCCAATGATGTATGGAAAAGAATCCGTTGAACGGTAAGCAACCAGCAACAAATGGCCCTAAGATGTATCGCATTTATGATACGTTAGGTGGCATAAAAGTCAGGTTACCAGATGGCTTAGAAGGGGAAGAATACCGGAATCAGGAAGGTGGCCATGATCCAGAATATCAGGTTTAACGGGGTGCCTACCCTCAGGAAGTCGGAGAATCTGAATCCCCCCACCCCATAAATCATGGTATTTGTCTGGTAGCCTACCGGTGTCATGAAGCTGGAAGAAGCGGCAAAGGTGATGGCCATGAGGAAAGGCCTGGCATCGACTTCCATGGCGATGGAGGCAGCTATTGCGATGGGTGCCAATAACACAGCACTGGCATTATTGCTCATTGTCTCCGTCAGAAGTGAGGTTACGAGATACAATACCGATACGATGGCTATCGGACCTAATGAGCCTACAATATCGATCAAAAAGCCACTGATGAGTCGTGCTGCACCGCTCGTATCGAGTGCCACACCCAAACTGATCGCCCCGGCAAGCAGAAAGATCACTTTCCATTCAATGGCAACATAAGCCTCCTCCATGCTGATGCACCGTGTCACAACCAGAAACATACTGCCGGCGATAGCTGCCATCATGATCGGAATCACCTCTAGCGAGGCCAATGTGATTATGGCGGCGATTGTCAATACTACCGTAAGCATTTTATCTGTTCGGTACTCGGGCAAGTCCACCTCTGATACAATAAGAAAAGTGTTCCTACCCCGAAGCTCCAACTTTCTCAGGATAGGAAGCTTATACCGATCCACTTCGATAAGCAGGGTGTCGCCTGAGCGCAATACAGTAGACCCAACCTTATCGCGCATCAACTCGCCCCTGTGCCTGATTGCCAATACTGTTGCCCCATAATTTTGTTTAAATCCGATCTCTTTCACCGTTTTTCCCTCGAAGATGCTGTTTGTGGCAATCACGGCTTCCACCATTATAAGCTTTTCTTCAGACTGATGTGGAAGTTGATCATCATGCGATTTAAATTTCAGATCGCTTTTTAATAGTATCCCTTCGCGTTCTTTCAGGGCTTTTATCTTTTCAACATTACATCTGACCTTGAGAATGTCACCCTCTTCGAGCACCATATCTTTGCCAGGCATAATATAATGCTGTCCCTTTTTGTTGACTTCAAGGATGTCTATTTCAAGCTTTTTTACCAATGGTGAGTCTTCGATGGATTTACCAACAGAGGGAGCCGTTTTCAGCAGTACGATTTCTGTGAGGTAGTCGCCCATCCCAAATTTAATATCCAGGGCATTCTCAATATTTCTGTTTGGGATAAGCCTGATGCCAATGGTTAACATATAAATCATTCCAACCCCAAAGAATATCACGCCCATTCTGGTCATCTCAAACATGGAAAATGGCTCCAGCCCATTATCAGCAGCTATTCCACTTACCAGAATATTTGTTGACGTACCAATGAGTGTACATACTCCACCGAACATGGAAGCAAACGAAAGAGGCATCAGCATTTTACCTACACTGATGTTGGATTTGGCAGCAGCCCCAACAAGAATAGGAATAAATATAGCAACAACAGGCGTGTTGTTTATAAAAGCACTGATGATGCCCACCACCAACATCGTGCAACATATTCCCAGCCAATAGTTATACTGAAACAGCTTGGCCATTTGATTGCCGATGGTAACCACAGCACCTGATTTAAACAACGCAGTGCTTAAAATAAACATGGCAGCTACAGTGACTGTAGCAGAATTACTGAACCCGGATACACCTTGGGTGGGTGTGATGACGCCGGTCAACACCAGAATCGACATAGCGATGATGGCCACCACGTCTACGGGGAAACGTTCTGTGGCAAACATGATCACCGCACCTATAAGAACTGCAAGTACAATACCAATCTCCAGTGTCATTCTTCAGGGATATTATTGATGAAAAACGACCTAAAAATACTGGTTTATTTTCAAAAACCAATAAAAATGTGGGATTACCTGGCTTCTATCTGCAACTGATGCAGAAAATAGGTCTGAGACACCCTTTTGATCAGGTAATAGGTTCGGAAATAGTTGCCTTCTTTGGTCTTCAGTGTTCCTATAACATACAATGAACCATCGCGCGAAGAGCCCTGATGGTGCACGGCGAAGGTATCAGGAAGGTTTCTGGTGAAGAAGTCGCGCAGGATAACTTCAGATTGCGACTTACTGAATGTGCCTTCGCTCAGAGGAATAAACAGTTCTACGTTTGGCCCAAAGTGTTTTGCCATATTGCGGGCATGCCCCTGGCCAATGGCCTTGTTGATATCACGGGCCATGTCTTCGGTCGACTGGGTCAGGTTTATCGGCAGCAACGCAAAAATAATGACCCAAAGAATGCGAATCATAATCAAATGTGTTAATCCTATTCTACATCAAAAACCAAACCAAAAACCACTTATGAACGGGGAATAAACGCTAACTTTGTTTCAAAAATAAGAAAAAACACGGAATCGCTATGTTTATACACACAGGAGAATGATTATGAACGTTGGGCACCTCCCAAACATTACGACTTTCAGACTTTCAGACCTTCAGACATTCAGACAATCTAGAAACAGATGAATATTACAATTTTATGCGTTGGAAAGACCGAGGAGAGCTATATACAACAAGGTATAGACATATTCAAAAAACGGCTGGAACATTATATCTCGTTTGAGATTTTAGAAGTAAGCCTGCAAAAAAAGTGGAACAAGCTTCCGCCTGAGCAGCAAAAACAAAAAGAAGCAGAACTGGTCTTGCCACAAATAGCAAAAAGAGACTATTGCGTATTGCTCGACGAAAAAGGCAAGTCGTTCAGCTCTGTAGCCTTTTCCGGTTTTCTTCAACAACAGATGAACCACTCTGTAAGGAGTATCCTGTTTGTGGTAGGGGGTCCATGGGGGTTCTCAAAAGATGTGGTCGACGCTGCGCATATGAAACTGTCCCTGTCGCCGATGACCTTTTCCCACCAGATGGTACGTCTGTTCTTTGTGGAACAGCTATACCGGGCCATGACCATCCTCAGGAATGAGTCGTATCACAATGAGTGATTCGCCGAGGATCGCTGAGAACTGGTATAGGCCGGGCTTGACCGGCCTGTATATAACGATAAGGTGCAACTGTAGGGACAGGGCTGGACCTGTCCGTCTTGATAATCTGACAGGTATTGCGTACCAACAGGGCTGGTCCTGTCCCTACCCCTCAGCGCTCAGTTCTTTTGTCAGGGCTATGGAAGCGATGGTGCCATCGCCTACGGCTGTGGTGATCTGCCGCACCTTTTTGCTGATTACATCACCCACGGCATATACGCCCGGGATGCTGGTGCGCATCTCATCATCTACCTTGATATATCCCCAGTCGTCCTTATCGATGGGGTCGGATATCTGATCCAGATTCGGCTTCATGCCAACAAAAACAAAAACCCCATCGGTAACCAATTCTTTTTGTTTGCCGGTGTGAAGGTCTTCTACCTTAACCATCATCTTATCACCTTGGCGGTAAAAACCTCTGGGTTCATATTCATACAGTATATTGATCTTTGGGTCGGCAAAAGCCCGCTCCTGTGCTGTCTTGTTTGCTGTAAGGGTTGGAAGCTGCTGTACTATGGTGATCTTTGAGGCAAACTTGGATATAAACTCCGACTCCTCTACCGCGGTATTTCCTCCGCCGATGATCACCACCTCCTTGTCGTGAAAGTATTTAGCATCACACGTGGCACAATAGGAGATGCCCTTACCATGAAGCTCTTTTTCGCCCTCCACATTCAAATACCTTGGCGATGCCCCGGTAGAGATAAGTATCTTTTTTGCCCTGATGGTTTCATAGCCATCAATAAGCACCTCTTTTTTTATCAGATCCACCTTGTTTATCTCAACAGCCACCTTAAATGTTGCCCCGGCAGCTTTGGTTTGCTCTGCCATATAATGGGCAAGCATATATCCGGGCTGCGGTTCTATGAATCCGGGGTAGTTGCTCACCTGGTGGGTGGTCGATACCTGCCCGCCCGGAAGCATCGGATCGACAAGCAGGGTGTCTACTTTTGCCTGTGCCAGATAGATGGCAGCAGCCATGCCCCCAGGACCGGCACCCAATACCAGCACCTCGGTGTCGGTAGTTATTGGTTTGATCTGTGAATGAATATCCTTTACCCTATCTGCCGGCAGCAGGGCATCCAGGTTCCGCATGATGTCTGATCTTCTGACACCACCGCTCAGTGTGTCACCGGTCAATTCACCGTTCTTAAAAAACAGTAAAGTAGGCGATGACATTACACCAAACTTGTTGGCCAGCTCGCGGTTGCCCTGCCTGAACATTTTCACAAACTGTATATCACCCCCATATAATTCTGCCAGACTTTCAAACTTTGGCGCCAAAGCCTCACAGGGAGGACACTCAGTTGAATAAAAATCCAGTACCAGATTCTCATGCAATTGCAATTCCTTTTCAAATTCTTCTTGTTTGATTTCTTTCATATAAAGTTGATTTGTTGATGTGTTGATTTGTTCGACCTTCGACCTTCGACTTTAGACCTTTGACTTTTGACTTTTATTTGATCACCATGACATTACATTTATGTTTATATCTAGATATGTTTATCAAATACATTGCCAAATCAAAAATACTGCCAATTTGGCTATAAGTCGAATTTTTCAAAAAATGTTTATTAACTTTATGTTACTATTATAACAAGAGCCAAACAGCAACCTATGATAAAAAAGATTTTGGTGGCCAATCGTGGCGAGATCGCGGTACGCATCATGAGATCTTGCCGTGAGATGGGTCTCAAAACAGTGGCTGTCTATTCTGACGCAGACCGCAAAGCCATGCATGTCATTTATGCCGATGAAGCCTACCATATAGGAGCATCGCCATCGGTAGAATCCTACCTGAACATCGACAAGATACTCTCAGCAGCCATACAAAGCGGCGCCGACGCCATCCACCCCGGTTACGGCTTTTTATCTGAAAACGCCCTCTTTTCTGATCGTTGTAATCAAGAGGGCATTATTTTTATCGGCCCTTCGGCGCATGCCATTTCGATGATGGGCGACAAGATCACGGCCCGAAATACGATGATGGCAGCAGGGGTGCCTGTAGTTCCTGGTGCTGTTGGAAAGATCGAATCTGATGAGGATGCCATAAAGACCATCCGTGAGATTGGCCTTCCTGTGATGATCAAGGCATCTGCCGGCGGTGGTGGTAAGGGCATGCGGCTGGTAACCCAGGCAAAAGAGATAAAGGGTGCCTTGCGTGCAGCCCGTTCGGAAGCAGCAACAGCCTTTGGCGACGATTCGGTATTCATTGAAAAATATATACAGTCGCCCCACCACATCGAGTTTCAGATATTGGCCGACAAACATGGCAACGTGATACACCTGTTCGAACGGGAATGTTCCGTGCAGAGGCGTCACCAGAAGATCATCGAAGAGACACCCTCCCCCATTCTAACATCCGTGAAGCGGTATGAGATGGGCCAGCATGCCATAGCAGCCACCAAGGCAGCAAATTATGAAGGGGCCGGAACCATCGAGTTCATTGTCGATAAAGACCTGAACTATTATTTTCTTGAGATGAACACGCGCTTACAGGTTGAGCATCCCATCACCGAACGTGTGGTAGGGGTTGACCTGGTAAAGGAACAGATTGACATCGCCAACGGCAAGCCTTTAAACTTCAAGCAGGAGAACCTGCGCCAGAATGGCCATGCCATCGAATGTCGTGTGTATGCTGAAGACCCCGACAACAGTTTCATGCCGGCACCGGGAATCGTAACGCACATTTCAACCCCTTCCGGCGTTGGCATTCGTGTTGATGGATACATTTATGAAGGGTCAGAAATTCCAATTTATTACGATCCGTTGATTGCAAAACTTATCGTCTGGGGAAGAACACGTGCTGAAACCATCGAACGAACCCGCCGTGCCCTGCAAGAGTTCCGTATCACCGGGGTAAAGAACAACCTGAAGTTTCTGGAAAGGATTTTGCTGGCTGATGATTTCGTAAACGGAAATTACACCACCCATTTTATCGACCAGAACAAGGAGTTCCTGATGCAGGAAGACCATTGCGGCGATTCGTGCGAAGACATGGTGATCATCACCGCCTTCCTGGAATACCTGGATAAAATTGAAAAGGCCACACCAAAAGGGATGACTGCGCTGAAGAACAACTGGAAAGATTACAGCCGTGTAAGAAGTGTCTTGAAACTATAAAACAATCATATGCCCTACGAAGTAAAGGTAAACAAACGCACTGCCAATGTGGAGTTGCTGAGCCGGGAAGGCCACCATGTGCTTATAGCCGTTGATGGCAAAGAGTACAATCTGGATTTTGAAATGGTTGGCAAGGGGAAATACTCTATACTCCACAATAATAAATCCTTTAATGTGGAGGTAATCCCCGGGCACACTATAAAGCAGTATGTGGCACATACATCAAAAAGCACATTTCATGTCGACATAGTGGATGCTGAGTCCAAATACCTGGAAAACCGCTTTAAGGGCCAGGAAGATGAGGGGGAAAGTACCATCGTGGCTCCCATCCCCGGAAGGGTGGTAAAAATTTTGGTAAACAAAGACGAGCTGGTAGAAGCCGGACAAACCATCATCATTATTTCTGCTATGAAGATGGAAAGTGAGTTTAAAGCGAAAAAACCTGGAAGAATCGCTGACATCAAAGTTGTGGAGGGGCAAACCGTAGATGCCCGGCAGGTATTGGTAATTATTGAAGATGCAATTGAACATTCATAAAAACATAGTCATGTCCTTATCAACCAAATACAAAGAGCTGGATGACAGAAACCAGGCAGCCCTTCTGGGCGGAGGTACTGAGCGACTGGCAAAGATCCATGATTCAGGGCGCAAGACCGCGCGCGAACGGGTCAAAGACCTGCTGGACCCGGAAACTTTTGTCGAGCTCGACAAATTCGTGACGCACAGAAATCATGATTTTGGGATGGAGAAGCAAAAGATACTGGGTGATGGCATGGTAACCGGATACGGCAAGATTGACGGGCGCCTGGTGTATGTATATGCGCAGGACTTCAGCGTATTTGGAGGCTCTCTAAGCCGTGCCAACGCCGATAAGATCGTGAAGGTGCAGGACCTATCCATGAAGATGGGGGCACCCCTGATCGGATTGAACGATAGTGGAGGGGCGCGTATACAGGAAGGTGTAGAAAGTCTGGCAGGTTATGCAGACATTTTTTACCGAAACGTGCAGGCCAGCGGGGTGGTGCCGCAGATATCGGCCATACTCGGTCCATGTGCCGGCGGGGCAGTCTATTCTCCGGCGCTAACCGACTTCATCTTTATGACAAAGGGTACCAGCTATATGTTTGTAACAGGTCCTGATGTGATAAAAACAGTGACCCATGAAGAGGTCACCAAGGAAGATCTGGGCGGAGCCATGGCGCACAATTCAAAAAGCGGGGTGGCACACTTCCGTGCCGATGATGATGTGCAGGCCATGATGATGATCCGCGAGCTGATGGGCTTTTTGCCCTCCAACAATATGGAAGACCCTCCGGTAAAGCCATGTACCGACTCGGCACACCGGGAAGATGAAAAGCTGCAGACCCTGATCCCCGACGATCCCAACAAAGCATACGACATCAAGGAGATCATCCTGAGCGTGGTCGACGACCACAATTTTTTCGAAGTGCAGCAGTATTATGCCCAAAATATCGTGATCGGCTTCGGACGGTTGAACGGCAAGCCCGTGGGATTTGTGGCCAACCAGCCAGCCATGCTGGCAGGGGTGCTCGACATCGATGCATCTTTGAAGGCAGCCCGCTTTGTCAGGTTCTGCGACGCCTTCAACATCCCGATCATCACCCTGGCAGATGTGCCCGGGTTCCTTCCCGGCACCAACCAGGAGTTCGGCGGCATCATCAAGCATGGGGCAAAACTGATCTATGCCTATGCCGAAGCAACCGTGCCCAAGATCACCATCATCACCCGCAAGGCCTATGGCGGCGCCTACTGCGTGATGTCGAGCAAGCACCTGGGAGGCGACATCAACTACACCTATCCCTCTGCCGAGATCGCCGTGATGGGGCCCGATGGGGCGGTAAACATCCTGTATCGCAACAAGCTATCCGACGAAGAGAAATCAAAGGCAGTATACGATTACCGTGAAACCTTCTGCACCCCTTACAAAGCTGCAGGATTGGGTTACATCGACGAGGTGATCTATCCCAGACAAACCAGGCTAAAACTTATACAGGCATTGGAGATGTGTGAAAACAAACGGCAGACCAGCCCGCCGAAGAAGCATGGCAACCTGCCGTTGTAAGTCGCTTCTTTATAAGTTTTACATGAGTGTCAATTGCCACTTCAAATTGCTGTAACAGGCTCGGCATCTCTTAATGCCGGCTGGAAGACCGGATCAGTTTTTTAACAAACCCACTGAAGTTATAATAGAAAGAAAGTGCCATGGCAATAAACAAGCCAGATACGGTAATGGTATCAGCAAACCCGTGCGACACAGAGATGCTCAATACACGCTTCAATAGGTATTGCACATAAGAAACAGGCAACCCGTAATGACCCAGCCTTTCAAGCACCCTCCAGTGCCAGTCAGTAAAGGGACAATAGCCCGTACCGTAAAACAAACCCAGGATAAACCAGGAACCCGCGGTAAGTAAAGCGCAAGCAAGATGGAGTCTGCGCAAACGTGAGAAAGCCCATCCGGACAACATGAACAGGATGAATCCGGTATGAAATACCAGCATAAATCCATCAAGAAAGCGAAAAAACCAAAGTGGCATAATAAAAAATCAAATTGCTATTGAACCATATCTTTACCCATAACAACCTCATTTACCAAAACTATTCTTATTACAATGCTCTTTTTGATGCCTTTACGGGATACTTATCATGTATGGATCCCGGGAAGGATCAGAACACAGAAATAATGTACATTCAAAGTTAAAATTTTACGTACACTTTATCCAATGCAACCAATTGAAATTTTTACTATTTTTGCAGCCCAGGGGCGATCCCTCAGTTGGTTTAGAGCGTCCCGATTCACATCGGGAAGGTCGCTGGCGAAACGGGGAACAAACATATTGGGGCGTTAGCTCAGTTGGTTTAGAGCGCATGCTTGACAGGCATGAGGTCGCTGGTTCGATTCCAGCACGTCCCACTTTTTACAGCCACTTGCAGAATCATACTGCAAGTGGCTTTTTTTATATGTTTTATGCATCAATAAAACGATATTTATACCATAATTTTATTTATTTTTGATTGTAATTCTTTCACCTAAACCACACACTCCCATTTCAACAGTAAAAATGCTATGAACAAATTTGAGGTTTTCAGCAACCAACTGGAGCGCGCCTTTTTGATGCTCGACCGGGAAGCCGCCGAGAAGGTTATGCTTGAAGCACTCAGTGTGGGTTCTCCCATAGAAGTAGCTGGCAACCTGGTATCGCTCACATTGAAACGGATTGGTGATTCGTGGGAGCAGGGAAAACTCTCACTGTCGCAGGTATACATGAGCGGTGTGATTTGCGAAGAGTTGATTGACAAGATATTACCTCCAAATAGTCAGGGTCGGCATTCACAACCCAGAATGGCAATTGGCGTCTATGAGGACTATCACTTGCTGGGTAAGCGAATCATTTTCTCTGCGCTCAGGGCAAGCGGTTTTGAGCTGATGGATCTGGGCGGAGGCTTACAAACAAAACAATTATTGGAGATCATCCAGAAGGAAAAAATTAAAATCCTTCTTTTATCGGTTCTGATGCTACCTTCGGCCCTGCATATAAAGGATTTGAAGCGAGGGCTTAACGGCAGCGATGTAAAGATTGTGGTTGGAGGCGCCCCATTTCGCTTCGATGACATGCTATGGAAAGAGGTGGGTGCTGATGCCTGCGGCGATGACCCCTCTCAGGCTATTCAGATTGTAACAAAAATGATGGAGGAGATGGCATGATACAAGAAACGATGTCTTCTATGGAACGCGTGCTCACTGCCTTATCCCACAAAGAACCCGACAGGGTGCCCTTGTTTTTGTTGCTCACCATGCACGGCGCCAAAGAGATGGGTATGACCATCAAAGACTATTTCTCTGATGGCAGGAATGTTGCCGAAGGCCAGATAAAGCTGCAAAAGAAGTACAATAACGACTGCTACTACACATTTTTTTATGCCCCCATTGAAGTGGAAGCTTTTGGGGGC
>SKYG01000058.1 GCA_007128045.1 Bacteroidales bacterium
AAAGGGCATCTCAGGCATGCTCCACTGATTGCGCCAGTCCTGGATCAGGTTGGGAAACAGGGTTCTGTACTGATAGGCCCTGGCAGAATTTGATTCGCCCTGATACCAGATGGTTCCTTTGATGGTGTAATTTACAATTGGATAAATCATCCCATTAAACAACAAGGTAGGGAAGTCGTTCGGCCTGGGTGCATTTTCCAACCGTGCAAGAGCGGCAGCGGCGGGTTCCTTCATCCGTTCAGCAAAATCGGGATGTGCTTGCATCATCTCCAGGCTGGTCCAGGTCTCTACGTTGGTTCCGCCCCATGACGAATTGACAAGACCGATCGGGACATCCAGCTCTTGATGCAGATGGCGGCCAAAATAGTAGCCAACAGCCGAAAAAGAGGCTACGGTTTCAGGAGAACATACCAGCCATTCACCATCGTCAAGGTCATTGGCAGGCTCTGGAAGTAGCCTGCGAGGTACTGAAAATAGCCGTATCTCAGGGTAATTGGCATTCAGTATCTCCTCTTCAGGGTTGGCAGACTGAGCCACAGTCCACTGCATGTTTGATTGACCACTACATAACCAGACTTCCCCAAAAAGTATATTGGAATAAACAATGGTGTTGTTGCCCTCTATGGATAGTGTATGCGGGCCTCCGGCCTTTACCGGCTCCAATGCCACACGCCAGTTACCTTGCCGGTCGGCACGCGTTGTTTTTTGTTGGCCGTCAATACGAACCCTGACCCGTTCTCCGGGATCAGCCCAGCCCCAAATGGTAACTTCAGTGTCACGCTGTAATACCATATTGTCGCTGAATATCTGCGGCATGCGTATTTCGGCATGGACTGGTCTGATTGCCGAAATTATTGTGAATAAAATCAGTATGCCATAAAATGCAAAAGTCTTAAGTTTTTTCATTTGTTTGTAGATTTTATTAAGTTGAGTTGAGGAGTTGAGTCGAGGAGTTTAAAAAAATTCCCTAAATATAAGGAGATTAAGGAATAGGATAGGCACGAGATGCTAATTTAGAATTATTTTAACCTGTGTTATTCCTAACGCAGCTTAAGGCTGCAAACAAATCCTCACTGCCACGGAAAAAGCCCGGGCGGGATTATGGATAGTCAGCTGGTCTATTTCTGCTTGGGTAAACCCATTTGCGAGCAGTGCCGGGAGAAGATATTTGTGAATGTCAGCGTATCCCCTGAATCTGCCACCACCGGGTTCTCCTACATTATACCAGCCGGCATCATGCGATATAAGTATCTGGTCAAGCACGCCTGCGGTTTTTAAGTCAACAAGCCGTTCAACATACCAATCCAGATTTCCCATTCTTTCAGCGTCACGTCCACGTGTACTATTTACAGCATCCAACGACACCCAGACACCCATTTTTGCTGCTTCGATCTGTTTCTCCAAACTTCCGCCCTGGGCGTGCGTCCATATAAATGCTGAAGGCGAAACACCCTCGTTTTGTATAATGGCCAGTTGTGCAAATGCCGCGTGGTCTCCACCGGTATGCGACTTTATGGTTAACCCGGTTTGCCGGTGCGTAATGGCAGCCGCCCTTACAAGCTTCTCGTGCAGTTCAGGCAGGGAGTCCCTGAACTGAACACCTATTTTAATGAATCCCGGCCTAATCCCACTACGGTCGATGCCATTTTGTGCCTCCTCCACCCAGCGGGAAGCGAGTTGCTCAGCAGTCTCATCCCACGCATATGAAGGAATGAAACGGTTGTTTGCGGCTCCATAATACCCTGTGTTGGTAAGCAGGTGCAAACCGGTAAGCGTTGATAATTCAAGCAAAATAAGGGGGTCGCGGCCCAAATAGGCCGGGGTGCAGTCTACGAAGGTATTGACACCCAATTCGCTGATCTCTTGCAAGTATGGCAGAACCACAGCAATTACAGAATCTGCATCCCAGCGATGATAGCCAGTGCTGTCAGCCCCAATCCAGTCGACCATAACATGCTCATGGGAAAGAAAAAAACCGGCATCAGATAAAGATACCGGACCTTTTACAGTCATAATATATGGATCAGCCGTCTTTTGCTGACAGCTTGCCATGATCATGGCCAGTGCCAAAGATAAATAAACAACCTGTCTTATTACATGCATGTCATATGGATTTCAATTACGAATCATATCGTGGAATTATAGTAGCAAATATAGGTTTTTTATTAAAATTTCATACATAGTAGATTCAGGATTGCCTGTTTACCAACAATGGTTATGTTTGTTTATTCCGTATGCTTGCCGTACATTTGTAGAAATTAATCGATTATGGAAGCACAAATAAAAAAAGAATCTGAACGCATTGTCAATCAAAATGATCGAATCATTGCAAGCGAAAGAGACCGGGAAATGTTTTTTAATGCAGTATTTGGAATCAGCAATCCAAACCAGGATTTAATAAAAGCTGCAAAGAAATATAAATCTAGAACACGACAGTAGAGGAAATCGTTCTGCTAGAAAAAAAGCATATCAGAAAGAATATCACATGTGAAGAAGAGTCAATGATCCGGTAAAAATTACAAAGAAATTGTATTTGCAATTATTTGTACTTATATTTGTACTAATAATTGTACGTTTAAAACTTTTACAATGCTGACTACAACAATTTCAGATTTCAGAAAGGACATAAAGAAGTATCTTGACGATGTTACCCGGAATTTCGAAACCTTAATAATTCATAGAGGCAAAGATACGGGTGTGGTAATTATTTCTATCGACGAATACAACTCTCTTACTGCAACACAGCATGAATTATCCTCAAAAGCCAATGAAAAGAGATTAGATTCAGCCATAGAAAAATTAAAAAGTAATGACTCGTTTCAAAAAGATATTTTCGAATGAAGTACATCTTTGTTGAAGAATCATGGGAGGATTATCTTTATTGGCAAAAAACCGACAAAAAAATACTGAAAAGAATTCATGATTTAATAAAAGATATTTCAAGAAATCCTTTTTCAGGATTGGGAAAACCCGAGCCATTAAAATTTAAGTATACTGGGTTTTGGTCTCGCAGAATCAACAAAGAGCACCGATTGATATATCAGGTAAAAGATGATGAAATTCTGATTGCCAAATGCAGGTTTCATTACGAGTGATCGGAAAAGACAATAAATTACAATACCCTGTCAATTAAAGTACCGGTAATCCGGTCAATGTCTGTTTCAATGACTTTCATGGCATACATCAATGCGATCATCTGGTTTTTTACCTGCAGACTGGCCAGTTGTGTTTGTCTGAATTCGTACCCGTTTATGGCGCCTGACTGGAGCTGTTCCCTGGCGATCGTCAAAGACTTATCAGCTGCTTCCACGCTATTCAACAGAATTCTGTATTGCTGCACAAAGGCGTCATATCGCGCACTGAGTCTTACTATGTTAGATTCGATATAGGCATTCGTGTCATCGGCATCTATGGTTGCACTTTCCTGTTCCAGTAAGGCATTTCTGATGTTGGTGGTCTGGCGGCCACCATCGTAAAGGTTAAACCTGACACGGACACCAAATCGTGGCCCGCGACTTAGTGCTGATTCAATGAGTCCGGTTTCGCTGGTTTGACTTGAATACGAGTAGGCACTCCAAAGACTTATTTGTGGGTACCTGTCACCTCTTTCAATGCGGGTGTTACTTTCTGCCAGCATTTCCATCAGTCTGGTTCGCTCCAGCTCCCGGTTGTTAGCAATGGACATTTCAACAATCTCTTCCATAGGATCAACGCCATTCAGATCGATCTGATCGTTACCGGGTTCAAATGGAAGGCGTGGATTACGGTTAATGATCCTGTTAATCTGAATTTCCTGTTCCCGGATGTTCATTTGCTGATCGATCACCAGGATACTGTCATGGTTATAATCGACAAGTGCCTGTTGGTAAAGCAGCGCATTACCTGAGCCTATATCCAGCTTGCGCCTTTCCAGTTCCAGGCGAAAAGCTGAGACCTCTTTAGATTGGCGGTAGGACTCGAGGAGTTGTCTTTCTCTGATCAGCAGGTTGTATGCAATGGTAAGGTCAGCAATGGTTTGTTCAAGGAAATATTTCATTTCCAGCTCACTCAAACTTGCCAGATATCCCAATCTGTCACGTCGTGCAAACATGCTGAATCCGTCAAAAACAGTCCAGTCTACCGCCAACATAGCATTAAAACCAGTGCTGAGTGCGTTGTCACCAATTCGGGTTGCACCCGTATAAAGGTTTGCTTCAGATGTTTGAATATCCCAGGTTCGATCTGAGCTGATCCCTATTGTTGGCAACATGCCGGCATTTCCTATGGTATTGAGGTTATCAGCCATTTGCTTCTGGTTACGCATGATTCTCAGTTGGTAGTTCTCCTGAAGGGTCATGTTAATCAGATCGGTTAAGTTGAATGATTCCTGGGCTGTCGCACTCAGAAATCCGCATATCAACACGATAGCCAATACTCTAAGCTTCTTCTTCAACAACATAGCTCTTGGTTTTACTTGAGATAAATGTGTACAATGCCGGGATGATAAACAGGGTGAGTATGAGGGAGAACACCAGTCCGCCGATAATTACCAGGCCCATTGGAACGCGGCTGTTTGCCGTACTGCCGAATGATATGGCCAGCGGCAATGCGCCGAGGGCAGTGGCCAGGCTTGTCATGATGATCGGTCGCACCCTGTCTGTAGCGGCATTGATCACAGCCTCAAGCCTGTCCTGACCTTCGAGTCGTTTTTGGTTGGCAAACTCTACAATCAAAATGCCATTTTTTGTAACAATACCTACAAGCACGATCATACCTATCTGGCTGAAGATATTCAAAGTCAGTCCAAATATCCATAACGACAAAAGGGCACCGGCCAGGGCCAGCGGCACGGTTAACATAATGACAAGCGGATCACGGAAACTTTCGAACTGCCCTGACAGGGTAAGAAATATGAGTATCATGGCAAAGATAAATACCAACATCAGGTTTCCGGAGCTTTCTGCGTAATCGGCTGACGTTCCTGTCAAGGCTGTTAAGAATGTTTCATCCAACACCTCTGACGCTATCTCATTCATAGCGGCAATCCCATCGCCAAGGGTATACCCGGGGGCCGTTGAAGCTGAAATGGTAGCCGACGAATAGCGGTTAAATCGCAGCAACTGGGGCGGCAGACTTTCCTCACGGAAGCTTACCAGGTTATCCAATGCTACCATATCATCTGAAGCCGTTCTGACATTGATGTTGGCAATATCGCCCGGCTGACGTCGTTGTGAGCGTTCAGCATGTGCTATAACAAAGTATTGTTTGCCATCACGGATAAAGTAGCCAACCCGCTGCTCACTGAAATAGGTCTGCAATGTTTCAGCAATGTCTCTTACACTGACACCCAGCGTAAAAGCTTTGTCGCGGTCTATATCTATGATCAGCTCCGGTTTTGTAAACCTCAGGTCGATGTCGACCACTTCAAATGCCGGGTGGTTGCGAGCCGCGGCCAAAAATGGCGGGATGAATTCTTCGAGTTTTTGCAATGTGGGTGCCTGTAATACGAATTGTACCGGCAGTCTTGCGGGCCCTCCGGCTCCACCTATGGTGGGGTCTTGAATCACGTATGTCTGTGCCATATTATATTCCCTGACCCGGCGATTCATCTCTGCAGCCAATTGCATCTGTGTTTTATCCCTTTCTCCTGGTGGCTTTAACATCAGCCTGACAAATCCTGTGTTGACAGATATGGATGCACCGAAGCCGGGAGAAGTTACCGAAAGCAGGTATTCTTTTTCTGGCATGGTGTCAATAAGCTGAATCAACTGCATCTGATAGTCGTCCATCATTTCATAGGAAGTCCCCTCCGGTGCAGTAGATACCAGTCGAAGGCGGCTTTTATCGTCCAGGGGTGCCAACTCACTGGGAAGATTGACCATGAAATACCAAATGATCCACATGGTGATAACTATAACAGGAAAGGCAAGGTACCTGACCTTCATAAAGGCAGTAAGCCAGCCCCTGTAATTATTCAGGATATAATCAATGGGCATCCTGACAAACCTAAGTGAACGGTATTCCCTGTTTTCAGGTTTCAGGATTCGCGAACTTAACATAACGGTTAATGTCAGCGAGATAAACGTGGAGATGATGATGGCACCCGCCACTACCATGGCAAACTCACGAAACAACCTGCCAGTAAGGCCCTGCATAAAGAATATCGGTAAAAACACGCATATCAGAGTAATTGTAGTAGAGATGATGGCGAAAAACACCTGACGTGATCCTTTGAATGCTGCCTGAATGGGCTTCATCCCCTGTTCAATCTTGGCAAAGATGTTTTCCATCATCACAATGGCATCGTCGACCACCATGCCTGTAGCCAGCAACAGGCCCAGTAGTGTGAGCACATTGATGGAATAGCCTGCTGCATACAAAAAGGCAAAGCCTCCTATCAATGAGATGGGGATTGTGATAACAGGGATGAAAGTCGTTCTGATATTGCGCAAAAAGACAAATATGATGAGCAGTACAAGTACAAATGCCAAGATGATGGTATATTGTACATCACGTATGGAGCGTCTTATGCTGTTGGTTATATCCAGGCCAACGCCCAGGTTGATGTCGGCAGGTATCTCCCGCTTTAGCATATCTACCCTTCTGTGGGCTTCATCCACAATTTCAATGAAGTTGGATCCCGGCTGGGGTTGTAAGGCAACGCCAACCATGGGAATGCCTTTGTTGCCCCTGAGTATGGTTTGTTCATTCTGAGCAGCCAGCTCTGCACGACCAATGTCGCTGAGCCTGATGATGGTGTCATCGCGGCGGGCAATAACTAGGTCGTTAAACTCCTCTTCGGTGTTGAGCCGGCCATAGGTTTGTATGGTAAGGTAGCGCCGCTCGCCCTCCACCTGTCCTGAAGGCAGCTCTATATTTTGTTCGTTGAGTGCACGGCGAATGTCAACCGGTGTGACCCCGAAAGCATTCATGCGGTCTACGTCAAGTACTAGCCGCATGGCATATTGTTTGTTGCCCCATATGTTTACCTGGCTGACCCCTTCGATGGTCTGCAGCCTTTCAGCAAATACATTGCGCGCAATTTCGGTTAGTTCCAACAAATCTCTTTGCTGACTTTGCAAGGTGATGGTAAATATGGTTTGTGCATCGGCATCGGCTTTGGAGACTATTGGTGGGTCAGCATCCGGAGGGAGGAGGCGCACTGCCTGGGCAACCCTGTCCCTGACATCATTGGCAGCATTGTCGAGGTCCATGCCAAGTTCAAACTCTACACGTATGGTGCTCCTGCCTGTTGAACTGATGGAGCTGATCGTTTTAACCCCATCTATCCTATTAACCTGTTCTTCAAGTGGTTCGGTGATCTGTGACTCCATGATCTGGGCATTGGCACCCGTGTAGTCGGTCCTGACAGTAATAATTGGCGGATCTACACTGGGATATTCACGAACGCCAAGGGAATAAAAAGCTACAACACCAAATATGACGATGGCGATGGCGAACACGGTTGTAAGCACCGGCCGTTTAATGCTTAATTCTGAAAGTGTCATTCTTCAGCCTCCTGGTTCAATTCACGAACATCAACCTGCATGCCGTCTCTTATCTCCATCAAACCAGTTGTAATTACCGTGTCGCCCGGCGCAAGTCCGCTGGTGATGTGTACCCTGTTCCGGGTGCGTGCTCCGGCTTCCACTTCAACTCTTTTTGCCTGTCCGTTGTTAACGATGTAAACCACTTGCCTGTTTAGCTCAGGAATCAACGATTCAGCCGGGATAAGGAGGGCGTCTTCATTCTGTTCCACGCCAAAGATGATCTGAGTGAAATCTCCGGCAACAAAATTTCTGGTATTGTTCAAGCTCGCCCTGATCTGCAGGCTTCTTGAGGCAGCACTTATGATGGGATCTATTGCATATATAACCGCAACGGCAGAGTCGCTGCTTGATGATGAGGTGATGGCAATCTCATCTCCGGTATTGGTCAGAGAAGCATACCTTGCCGGTATGGTAAAGTGAACCCTGAGCCTGTCGGTCTGCACCAGGCGGGTAATTGTCTCACCTTGTGTCAGGAAGGCCCCAAGGCTAAAGTTACGCATGCCCAGCCGACCACTGAAGGGGGCTCGGATATGCGCCAGGTCTATCATTACTTCAAGCTCTTCTACCTGAGCCTTCAGTTGGCTGACTTCAGCCTGCGAACGTTCAACCTCCTCACGGCTTACGCCTTCTATATCCAGTAAGCCCAGTTTCCGGCTCAAATCACTTTCAGCCGAAAGCAACCGGGCTTCAAGCCCCTTTTTCTGCGCACTCCATACACGGTGATCCATCTCAACCAGCAAATCACCTTCCCTGACATATACACCTTCATTGAAATATATATTCAAAACGTTGCCGGACACCGGCGTTTTAAGCTCCACATCTTCCCAGGACAGAAGGTCACCTGTAGCCCTGATCGTCACGGTAAACGTTTCAGGCATAACGCGATAGGCAGTAACACCCAATATACTTGCTGAGGTTTGCGAAGAATTGCTGTTGCGTTTACATGATGTTACACCAAATAATATCAGCAACGCAGCCAATGTATTGATTAACAACCTTATGTGATGATTGATTACATGTTTGGACATGGTAATTCGATTGCTTGTTAATTCCCGCACTTTAACGGGTATGATTTTCAAAACCATATAATAAACAAGCATTTCCTGCAAATGGTTTACATGGGCATCAAATTTCCTGAAGCAATCATTGACTACTGAAAGGTTTCTGTTAATTCGTATTCAAATGCAAGTCTTGACCGGTCTACCCTGATTACGCCACCAGGAATAAAAATCTCTGCCAGGTCTATGATGTAGCCCACACCATTATAAGGTAAAAATTGATATCATCGCCACGAACATCCCTGGGGTTCAGGCTCCTGAAGCTGTATTCCATCGAAGTACCCCCTTCAGGGTTATGATCTTCACAGTAGGGGCGAAACTATCTTTCGCCCAAGGGAATGGTATAGGGTTTTAATCATCGACGTAGGTATTCTGAAGAATTTCTTTTACTTGTTTTATTCCATGGTCTTCCAGTTGACCCATTGTTTTGATGATGCGTTTTTTATCAATGGTTCGGACCTGATCAAGTGCGATCTGACCATAGACGTGGTGGTGATCGACATTTACCCTTGTGGGATAGACATTATGAGAAGATGTGACGGGGGCAATTACAATGGTCTGTAAGTGAAGGTTCATTTCATTGGGAGAAATGACCACGCAGGGCCTTGTCTTCCTGATCTCACTTCCGACTGTCGGGTCAAGGTTGATCAAGACAAGTTGATATTGTTGTGCCATCATATCTCCTGATTTTCATCCGTGAATACATCATCAATCATCAGGTTGTCATCACCCCGCTCGTGCATTTCTTTGAATGCTTCTTCCCAACCAGCTCTGGCATGTGTAATTGGTCTGATAATGATTTGCTCCTCCTCAAAAACCAGGTCAACAGCATCTCTAATTTTGTATTTATCCAGTATCGTCTTGCTGAATCTGATCCCTTTTGAATTACCAATTTTAATAACGGGAATTTTCATGCTTTAATCATTTTTATGTGACTACAAAGTTATTACAATGTTTTCAGCAAAGAAAATGAATCATGTTAATTTTTTTGCATGACGATTCCAGGAAGGAATCGCTTTTATCGAGCAACTGCCCCCATATGCCATTGGCGGTCTGGTAGTTGACGCAAACGTCCTTTATGAACGCGGTCGGTATACAGCACTACAGGTGTTGGCCCCAGCCACAAGGAAGTATCAATAATATCGTGAAGTACTTGTTCGGCTGATTCAATTTTTCGTTCTGGCCTATATTCAATTTCAGTTTTTACAGAATTACGAAATGATTGTTTTACAACCTCAATATTCGTTATGCCATCGAACAAGCACCCTATATCATACAATTGCTTCATTATCTCTTTCTCCTTTTCAGTACCATAAGGAACCCCTGTGGTATTTGGTGCAAAGGCAGTCAATTTATCGCCTGTAATCGAATCAATATCAGGCATTAATACTTTTATTGCATCGTCTTCCTGTAGAAGCCATTCTGTTTCGATAGACCTTTCGACTGTCACCGGATAAGGGTTCTTCGCAATTACGATATCAAGCAAAATTTCCCTCTGTGGGTTTGATACTGCATTACCTTCCCTGTCCCTGGTTGCAAAATTCGATTTATAATAGAATTTATAATGTGCTTTAGGGATCCCTTCCTGATAACTTCTTCTTTCATCCAATTCCATTCCTGTAAAAGCACTTGATGGTTCTATCTTTGAAAGATGTGCTTCCAAAATATCCCTGGTGATAGCGGGATTGAGGATTATGTCAATATCCACAGAGAACCTTTTTGGCTGATCCATTAAAAGCACAAGGCACGTTCCGCCTTTAAATATAAATTCCAGGCCTGTTTGTCTGAGATGCTCCAATAAATACAAAGCATATATCATGGCCTCTACAATAGTCGGATCTTTGCTAATTTTCCTTCTTTTATCAGAGATCCATTCAGATGACAGTGATTCAGATTTAATCATTGAAAATAACTTGTGGAATATTTGTTTTTTCTCTCAGGTACTGTTTTATATCCTTTTCCTTTCCACGCCTT
>SKYG01000380.1 GCA_007128045.1 Bacteroidales bacterium
CCCTGAATAACAGCCTGCAGCTGGTTATTCTGTGCCACAAAATGAGGGAAGTATGCTTGATTGTCAGCACCCTTGGCAGCATGTATTTGAAATCCGGTTTTCCACGAATCATACTCGCTCAATATGTCAGCAATATCCCAGGTATGATCACCCCCCGTAAATGCGATAAGACGATACCGAATCCGGCTCCCTCTTTCAATGGTCTTGATCCGTTGCATTGGTTTGATCGCTATGGCGCGGCTGCCCCTGTCCTGAACGTTGTCGACAAACTCAGAATAAGCATAGGCTCCCGGAATAACCTCCTGCTCATTGATGGTGACATCCCAGTCCTGCATCACATACATAGGATTGCCCGCCCTTTGGTTTGCGGTTCCGGGGCCACCCGGAACATAATACATCGATATGAACCCATTCTTTGCGACTTCAGCATTTTGTTCCAGGATAAGGTCAGCATTGCGGGGAAATTCACCGATATTTACATGACCGTCAGGCTGAATAAATGCATAATACACATAGTTCACCGGAGGCCATGGCCTGTGAAGGCCAAAGAAATTCAGATGCTTCGTGTGGTCTTCAGACAAAGGGATGTCCTCCAACACATCGACATCAAGTTCATAAAAAACACGATTGTGATCGCTTGTGCCGGGTATGGCCACCTTTAATACCCCCTTCATCTTTTGGTCTTGTGATACAACAGACACCTCGTATTCATTGAAAAATGGGCCCCCATGCATCATACGGATGGCGTTGGCTATCAAGGAAATATGATTATTGTCCCTGTCATAATAGGAGATGAACAGGTTCATCGCCGAGTGCGCACTGGGTGCCAGAACCTCATTGCCATCACCATCGGTATACATGCGATTGTAATAATGTGGCCGGAAATCGGTCATAAATATGGACGCATCAAACCTGAACGTAGTGGTCTCCTGGTTAAAGATAGAGGTTTGTAGTATTGGGCATCCTTCTCCCTGTGAAAGCGTATTCAACCAGGTGGTTGCCCTTTTTTGTGGTTCAGCAGAATCAAAATGACTGCCGTACAACAACAAGACAATATCCGGCTGACTGCCTGCATTCAATTGTAAGGGAATGATCCTGGTGGAATTACCGACTTCCCTTATATTGCTCTCCCCTACTAAATTAGGAAAGTTTAGTGAATATTGAACATGTATGGGGAGTGGAGTCATCTGTTGGTCGCAATAAATCCCTGCCGACACGTTTCCAGGTGTTTCATGTTCAATGAAAATACGCCTGTTATCGGCTATATTTTTGAATCTAATAGGATAACGCTTTGTTGCCGAACTGTTCAATACCACCCTGTCGTTAAATTGATACAACCCGTTTCTTGGGTTATATCCAACAAAATACTCACTTTCTATTTCGTTGGTGGTCAGCGGGTTTTTTTCAACATGAACGAGTTTCTCGAGGTATTGCGGTTCTCCAAATGCTGTCATCAGGCCGACCTGATGTCTCCTGCCCGGCACCCAGGGTATAGAAAGTTCGTTGTCTTCCACCCTGAGAACACCTCCTGTCAGCGATTGAACGGGTAACCCTTCAGGATATGTGGGTAAAGAGACCATATTAAGCAGCCCTTCATAAATGGCCTCCCTGGTATTTTCCACATTACTGGAACCGGCCCCGTAAGAAAGGGTAAAATAAACCGATGCTGGATTGACTTCAGGACAGGAATAGAACCCTTCACGTGCTTCGTATCCCCTTCTCCCAACACCATTCTCTGCACCAGTTATTGGTGTCAAAACAACCTCTTTATCATTTGCAATATATGTAACCAAATGATATATCTTCTCATTGTAAAAGGTGATCGTGTACTCAACCAATCCTGGCCAATAGTCATTATCGGCATGCACAAGGACGATGTTTTGGATGTGTATCTCGTTAAAATAGGATCCATTTCTTAGAATATGCATCCGGGGTGGAAATTTGACAAAGTCAGAAGTATATATTTTCCCGTCTTGCATCAGAGCTATATCGCCCAGATCATATATAGGGTCTCCTGCGGCAGAAACAACACGCAGCAGCGCTTGCGGGGCTTTCGTGTCAACAAATGCGGCGTAATGACTCCCCATGATGTGATGGGCAGTATGCCTGGCCGTCTGGGTAAAGGTCATGTGTTTAACGCCCTGAGTAACAAAACTCTCCTGGCCAGTTAGGGATAAGTTGAAGAAAAGGAGAAGCAACACCACTCCCAAAGAGCAAGAACCCATGTAAGGGAGTTTGGCAAAATAGAAAAATCGAATCATCATTGATTATTTAATTTAATGGGTGTTATCGCATTCGGGTCACCAAACTACAATCTTTTTAGTCTGACTTCGATGCCCGGTTTGGACACTCGCAACATACACACCTGGTGCCAATGCATTCAGGGAAATCATATTGCGACCTCCAACATCTTCATTCAGAACGACCATGCCATGCATCCCCACCACACGCAGGTGAGCCGGTCTCTTCAGGGGCGTATCAAGAAGTAAAATGGCTTTCTGACCGGAATCATAAGTAAATATTTCGTTCTGCTGTAGCTTGTTTTGACCAGCTGTTGTAGGTTGGATATCCACCAAATAAAGCTGTGACCCGTTCAACTCCATCACGAATTGGTGTTCTTCGCCATTAACTGTGGCGATGCCCTGGTACTCCCTGCCATCGACCGCCTTTCGAAAGAAGGCCTCTCCGGCATGATTGGTAATATGCACAGAGCCTGCCAACTCTACCTTCACTCCCGCCAGTGGCTCACCATCGCGAACAACCCGGACATGAAAATCGACTGGATTTGTTTCAGGCACAAAATGCCATCCGGAAAATATCTGATCCCAGTTCGTAATGCCTATGGTGGGCATATATTCCTCAAAAACAGCGTCTTCATTGTCAGTTCCTGCAGCATGGTATACATCCCAGGAAGGCTTTTTCGAATGAAACGCGTTGACTTTTGGGTCAGCCGGGTCGAATGTCCAGAGTCCAAACAGTAAATTCCCTTCCAACGGATGGTCTGTCCAGCGATGATACAAAAACGACTCCACTGAAGGCAGTTCCTTGACTTTTTTCCAGAAGTAGGCAATCCCTGCGGCCTGCTCTGTCATTGACTTCACAGAATAATCTGGCGCACTGATGCCTTGCTCAGACAAGGTCAGGGTGCGCATCTTTTCTCCCTTATAAAGGTTGTTCTCTTTACGCATCCATGCATCAATCAGATGGAGATTGCGGGGGGTGATGTACCGGGTATTGAAATCATTGGTAATATCCACATCTTCCCATGTCCTCGGATTGCGCAAGTTCCTGGGATAGGGATGGTATGCCACACCCCATTCGAAGTCACCCTCAACAGACATCTGCGATTGCAAACCGGTGAGCAGATCTTTCACTTTATATGTATGCACGTCGGTCCAAAAGTGCGTCAAAGAGATATACACCTTCGCCTGTGGATGATGGCGTCTAGCCGTATAATAGACAATTCGCATAGACCGCTGGTACTGATCCATGTATAGATCCTGGGGTTTGTTGCCCGCATTGGTCCAGACTGGGGCTGCATCTACCTCATTATGAATAATATAATGTTGCAACAAGGCAAATTGGCTGTTGGGCTGGTTGTATCTTTGCGCAAGAAAATCAATGATGGCGGCATAGGTCTCTGCACCTTCTGGAGCAACCACATTGGCCAGAGAGTAATGCCCCCCATTGTTATCGGGATGTCGCAACAATCCGCGTACCGCACCAGATGCACCACTTTGTATCAAAAGAATGGCCCAAACTGCAATGTTCGACTGCTTGCAGAAAGACATCACATTGTCAAAATGAGTGAGGTAATTTTGGTTTATGTAATATGCTTTCCCATTAAAATCATGCTTGAGTTGAGTTGGGTTGTCAGACAACATAGCGTTTAATACGATATTCAGGGATATATGCCTTATGCCCAATTCATTCAGGTCTCCCATTCGAGGTGCGACATAGGTAACTCCTCCCATCCCTTTCAGGTTTGTTGGCGCAGGCTCCGGAAGATATTGCAGGGCCGCATCGAAGACCTCATCGGCATATCGGGCCGGTGCAGTAAGTACAAATACATCATCTTCAAGGCAGGCGATTGCCCACCGGGTATACAAGTGATCTGCCAAACCAGGAGATGTGTCGTGGTATCTCGACAGAGATATCTCAAATTCAGCAGGCCGGGAGGCCAGGGGGTATACAGAGATGGGGTCGAAGTTATCATAAGGATTATCATGTATCGCCAATCCAATTAAGTACTTGTTGGCGGTTGAACCCTCCACCTGTCCGGATACCACAAGCTCGTTACCATGAACCTTTACGCTGTTTATCTGATCCGGAAAGTGGGTCGTCTGATACGCCAGCAGCCTCTTGTTACGCTCAAAATCGCTGTTCTGCATGTCGTCCAGCTCTTCTGCCGTAGGCGCACGTAAAACAATATTCCGCAGGCGTATATCTTTTTCGGTTTCAGCGCCGAAATCCAAACGGATACGTTCATTATGGTCTTTCCACCGGTCCTCCGAAAGGGTTTTTAAGTTTATAGCATGTTTGCTCCAGGCAGCAGTTGCCGGCAGGTTCCCTGCCAGTATTTTTCTGGCTTCAGAAAACGGGGTTCCAAAATATAGTTGAAAATCATTGATCCCACTCTGGGAAATATACTCGAAGGAAAGCATATAGTTCACCTCCGGATATATGGTGCCCAAGGGATGGGAGCGCACATTCGGGTCCTGACCGGTGGTGGTGATGGTATAGCTGCCATCGCTTTCTTTGACAATAGTCATGTGGTTGGCCGCCTGCAATTCAAGCTCAACAACTACCTGGGCATTCGAAATGGTAGAAACGCATCCGATTATAATAAACAATAAACACAAAAACAAATGGTCATTACGGGTCATAAGGATCAATTGTTTATTGCTTAAGCCTGAAGCTAATACGCCCGTTCATTCTTTGCAAAATTGCTGAGATTTTTACTGGATACAATATCTACAGATTATACTTCACTTATGGCATGTCTGGCACAGGCCGGTCAGCCCTCCACGGATGATACGTGCCAGTTCGTCCCTGGCCCAGGGGAAGAGGTGGAAGGGTTTGTTCTACATGCAGGTCGAAAAATAGTTGGTCCGCATTCACGATCGTATTGGGCAGTCCTTTGATATGCCAGGTGTCGGCCTTTTCTTCGAGTTTTCTTTCCAATTCAGCGGCAATTTCAGGATGCTCATCAATTTTATTGTCGGATGCGGTTTCCTTGCCCGGTTCACTCATATCAAATAAATAACGATAGGTGTTCCCCAGCCTGACAAACTTCCAGTTTCCGCTTAAGATGGCTGCCTGTGTTCTCCATCGCCAGTACAATGCATCATGCACCTGGCCCGTTTTTTCTCCCAGCAGCCAAGGCATGAGATTAACCCCTTCAATTCTTGCATCTACCGGGGCACCTGCCACGGCCAATGCTGTGGCCGTGGCATCAAGTGCCCAAACGTGCTCATCGAAAATCTGTCCTGCAGGAATATGGCCTGGCCACGCAGCAATAAAAGGAACCCGCTGACCACCATCGGTTTGCATTCCTTTCTCGCCAACCATTGGTATATTCAGCGAACCTACATACGCGCCCTCGCGCAGAGGAGCACCATTGTCGCTGATATAAAAGATCAAGGTATTATCGGTTACTCCCATCTTGTCAAGTTTTTCCCTGATCTTTCCGATGCCGTCGTCCATTGCCAGGATCGAAGCCAACCCCATCCTTCTCACATAGTCCTGCACATGGGTCATACGGGCCATATAATGCGGGGGGTCTTCGATGGGAGAATGGGGTGCAAAATAGGCCAGGTAAAGAAAAAACGGTCTGTCATCTGTTTCCCGCCTTTCCAAAAATGAGAGGGCGGCTCTGGTTTGAATGTCAACACGGTAGTGGTCATCGGTAACGATCTGTGGTGGAAACACCAACATATTGCCATCCAGGTCATGAGAGGCATGGTATCGTTGCATGGAACCTGCGAAATACTCCATAAATCCGTGGGCATGAGGCATATAATCCACTGATGCTTGCTGGCCACCACCTTCTCGTGGAACCAGGTCAAGGTGCCATTTACCCACCATGCCTGTCACATAACCATGATCACGCAATCGCTCAGCAATGGTGTACTCAGAATGAGGCAGTGGCCCCTTGAGGTTGTCATCAACTCCGAAAGCATTTTGGTGGCGTCCTGAGATGATCCCTGCCCGCGAAGGCACGCACTGCGGAGCTGTAACGTACCCACTGGTAAACAATACCCCATCCCTGGCCAATTGATCCAGGTTCGGTGTACGCACATCAGGGTCGGCCCCATGAATGCCAAGATCGGTATACCCCTGGTCATCCGTAAAAACGATGATGATATTTGGATGATTAACTGGTGGAAGCGGCTCTTCAACAGGATCCGAACAAGAAACGCCCATCAATGCCACCCCGCTTACAAGGACGGCCTGCTTATATTTTATTATATGTTGCACAAATATTTTTTTTATCAATGTAAAGTGTAAAAATCATTTGGAGTATTGTATCCCTTTCTGGAACCAGCTGGCCCGCTCACCTTTGTCCCGGGCAATCAACCCGGCCCAGTGGCGGTCATTGATAACTGGTAGTGTGAGTTCGACCTGCTCCAGGAGTGTTCGACCGTTATAGTCGCTGCATAGCCGGCCAACGAGCTTGTCGCCTATGACCTGCAGGTCGATGGTGTACCAGGTATTGATGGCAAAATCGTGGGCAGGATCCAGTGTGCGAACCAGATCCAGTGGCATGTCATTGTTGTAGAGGCGCAAGCCCCGGCTGCCCGGCTGGATGCGCAAGTTCAGACCCAGGGCGTTTTCGCCGGCATCCGAACGTACACAGAGGCCGACATAGCCGCCGGCCTGCGTCACCATCACGCGGGAACGCACACGAACGTCTTTGCTGCCAAAGTCCTTCACCTGCACATTGTAAGGTGCGGTATCGGCGTTGCCATTGAACTGGACATACCGGGCCTTTTCATTGTAAAGATTACTGGCATCGCTCGCATCAATCAGGGTATCACTGTCAGCGGCGCCAGCTTTGGTCCAGCTACGACGGCCTTGTAAAGTTTCTGAAGCATCACCCCGGGGGGCAACAAACTCATCACGAAAGACCCCGTCGCCGGCATCGCCCCCACGCAGCAAGAGGATGTCGTCGATATAGTCGGCAAGCTTATTGGATGTCTCCCTGTCTCTGTTGCGTCGCAGTATGGTATGTGTACCATCAGATGAGGAGATGAAGCGATGGCGGCCTGTTGTCGGGTGTACTTCAAGTGTGCCGCGCTGCTTGATTAGATCTACACCGTTCAGATTTGTGAATCCGCGTACCGCAGTAATCACGCTCATCAGGTCAAGGGCATTGCCATGCGGACGATCCCACCATAATCGATAGAGCAAGTGTATACGCTTGGCCGGGTTCAGGTCGGATAGCTGGGCCTGGATGGCGGGACGCATAAAAGGAACCTGAAGTCCCAGATAGGTGTCGGCGATATACATTGGAATTTCGCTAGGCCAGTTCTCGGCGACGAACTTGGTAGAGAAGGGATCTGTATTGGAAAGGTTGGAATCCATTTGCCACTTTTCCTCCGGGTCGTCAGGGTTGTTCATGCCTCCCATGAAATGGAGCTCTGACACCCGTTGGCGAACCACATCCGGATGGTCTTTCAGAAGTTCTGCCAAGTTCGTTTGTCCCCCACCGGTGATGAGTTTTGCCCTGGCACCTTCCGGAAGCGCACTGAGGGCGTTGACGTATACCTCGACGGCGTCGGGATAGTCACGAAAGTGCCGCCGCGTGTGACCGTAATTAAACTCGTCGGCGGCAATGTATGGAGCAAACAACGGCTCATCGTAAAGCCTGGTGCTGTCAGGATCGATGGGCCTCAGATCATCACGGAAAGAACCCAGAGGAATGTCACCGCGGCCATAGTAATGAAGGGTTGCCTCCATTGAGGCAGTGGCATATTCTTGCGTTTCGCTCGTTCCGCAGGCTATGATCTTACATTCGCCGGCAGCTTCGAGTTCTAAAAGCATGCACAACGCCGCCGGACCATCCGAGTCGCTGTCAAAGTCATCCTCAAAGATGACATAGGGCACTTCTCCCAGGGAGTTGGGTTGCGACGCCATCAGGTTGGAGGGCCTGGAACCCAGGAGCAAGGTGACGGGTTTGGTGCTCAGGAGCAAGGCAGTGGGCGAAAACGCCAACATATTGGTGATAAATTTACGACGGTCCATGTTCCCTTCTTTATGTGAATTGTACTTTCCGGTTCCTTTGACCTTCGACCTTCGACCTTTGACCTTTGACCTTTGACCTTCGACCTTCGACCTTTGACAGATCCCTCACATCCGTTCGGGACTTCGCTTCGCTCAGCCTTCGACCTTCCCCTGCCTACTCCCTCACAATTTTTGGTTCAGAAATATGCATGCGTCCGGGCTGTTCCAAATCCAGTACCACGGTAATCACCCCATCCGAAACCTCTGCATTCAATGGTACGCGTATCTTTCTGCTCTCCAGATCGGGAATGGTCAGAGCCGGGCTGCCAAAAACGGGCAATGTGCCAGGACCGGCAGTGATGCCGACCACACAGTTGCTGAGGAAATCAAACTCCAATACATTGCCGGGGGTAGACTGTGCAGGGATATGATAACGCATGGTCACCCTATGGTCTTTTGCGGTAACCGTCGCTGAGGTGTCATTGCCCCCTGCCAGGAAACCACCTTTCACCATTTGAAAGCCCCCGTAGATCAAGTCCGGATCGTAGTTCGGATTTTTGCGTGGCAACAAGGTGCCTGTCTCACCCAGGTGGCGAGCCATCTCTGCAGCCATCTGGCTGGTTCGGCCAGGATAGGCGGCAGCCAGATTGCGGGTTTCACCCGGGTCAATACTCAGGTCGTACAATTCATACTCATCCTGCTGATCGATCCCGGTGTTAAAGAAGCGCATCAGCTTCCACTTGCCATCGATCATGGCCACATTCGACACATTTCCTGTTGCGAGAACCGTATGCGGAAATACGGTGTAAACAGGACCACGTTCAAATGGCTCACCCTGCCAGGCCGGCAAGGCGCTTTTCCCGTCGAGCGGCCAGCCTGCCGGTGCCGGGATGTCCAAAATATCCAATACCGTAGGGAAGAAGTCATAGCTGATGTTTACGGCATCTGTCACCGTATTAAACGCGATCTCCTGAGGCCAGGAAACAATCAATGGGACGCGGATGCCACCCTCATAGTTGTTGCCCTTTCCCGCACGCAAGGGATTGTTGTTGGTGGGGTTCTCCCCTTCCGGACGGTCATACATGTTTCCGCCATTGTCGGAGGTGAAGATCACAATGGTATTGTCAAGCAGACCCTGCTTCTCCAGCTCTGCCATGATCTTGCCCACATTGTCGTCGAGGGTTTTTACCATAGATGCCATGATGGCGGAACGCTGATACCATGCCGACTCTGCAAACGGACGATAGGCTTCTATGTCCTCCGGTTTTCCCTGAAACGGTGCATGTACGTTATATAACCACAGGGCAAGGAAAAAGGGATCATCCGCATTTCCGGCAATGAACTTCACTGCCTCGTCGCCCAGCACATCGTCGACATTCGGACTGCCTTCAACGGGTGGCAGGTTGGCCTCTTCGTTCCACGGACCAAAAAAGCGTGACTGAGGCGGGCCGGGGGTACCACGACCACCAATCACCACATCAAACCCAAAATTCTCGGGAATATACGGATCATGACCCAGATGCCATTTCCCCATCATCGCGGTGCGATACCCATTGTCTTTTAATACTTGTGAGATGGTCGTGCTTTCCAACGGCAACCGGGAACGCGTAGCAGGATTTGTCATTGGATATCCTGGTGCACCAGTTTCTGATTCCTGTGGGTCGAGGATTACCTGTGCGATATGGCCGGTAGGCGATGTAAACCGCACCCTTCCCACTGTTTGCCCTGTTAATGTGGATGCCCGTGTGGGTGAACAAAGCGGACTGGCAGCATAGGCATTGGAGTAACGGAGGCCTCTGGCAGCCAGGGCATCAATATTAGGGGTGTGAAATGTTTCACTGCCATAAATGGAAAGGTCTCGCCAACCCAGGTCATCAACCATGATGTGGATGATATTGGGTCTGGGAGCCTGACTTTCTTCTGCTGCCGCCGAAAAGGTCAGCAGCCCGGCCATCGCCAATGATGTTTTGGCGATGGTTGCTTTTTTAGGGATCATAAATAATTGTTTAGATGTGAATAAGATGATGAATAAATTATGCAGTATGATGTGTACAATTAAAGTTTCACTCCACCCATCTGTCCAGTCCGGAATGGGCCGGACGATCTTCGTTCCAGGGCAGGAAAGCACATGTTCTGCCATCACCCAGAGGCAGTGGTGGCAGGGTAAGGTCTACATGCTGATTGAAAAACCTGCGGTCGGGGGCAACGACATCGTCGGGCAGTCCTTTGGTTTCCCAGGTATCGGCTTTTTGTCTTAGTTTGCGCTCCAGCTCCGCGGCAATTTCGGGATA
>SKYG01000332.1 GCA_007128045.1 Bacteroidales bacterium
ATGACAGTACGATCACATTTCCTGATACATCGGCAGGGAGAAAGAATCCTTTCAGCGTGATCTCGGTACCTTCCAGTGCCCTTACTTCCCTGCCAAAACGTGGGATAGGCACGAATGCATTGTAACTGCTGTCGTACCTGTAACGGGTTCTTACGTCATTCATTAATACCTCCCATCCCATATTTTCGTAACGATCGTCCGTATCCTGCGTATGAGAGAGCAACATGATGCTGGCAAACAGAAAAAATTTAAATGCGCCCATTGTTTTTCAGTGTGAAATGAACATCGGTGTTATAAGCCATGCTGGCCGGAATGGCGGCAGCCAGAGCTCCTGCAATTGTTGCATACAGCAGCAGCAGAAGTTCTGCGCTGTGAAAACCAGGCAGACCTGCAGATGGCAGTACTTGTAAAGAGGGAAGCACCAGCCAGATTCCGCGTGAAAGGAATAATCCCAATATCCAACCCCCCATGGCAAGAAAAACACCCTGGAGTAATACTACGACAAATATCGTGCCTTTGCCGGCACCTGACACACGCATGAGCGCCAACTCAAACAATCCCTGACGGAGGCTGTTAAACAAGTGAATGAACACATTGATTGCAGAAATAATGATGATGATCCATGCCAGTACCTTTAGGGTTCTGAATCCATAGCCCAGCAGTGATAGCAGCCGGTGTAATTCCAGGGCTGGCGAAGCAGCCTGCATGTTGGTGTTCTCGTTGATGTGGCGCGGCAGTTGTATGGCTGCCGCCGGTCCCCTGTACATGATAAGCAAGGCAGTGATTTCAGGATCATTTGTCGTTGGAGTTGACACAACGCCGGTGGAGTGCTGCTGAAATATGGCCATTTCTTCTGCGCTGATATCTTCTCCTGCTTCAACCCGTTTTTGAATATCACCAAGCATATCAGCATGGTGGTGATCGTGATGTTCTGTCATGCTTTCATTCTGGCCGCTGTTATGATGGTGAATGGAGTATTCGCCAGAATGGTGGTCGTGATGGTGATCTGAACAATCATGATCATGGTCATGATCATGGTCATGGTGGTGGTCATGTTGGTGGTCGTGGTCATCACAGTATTCCTGATCGTGAACCTTCCATACACTTTCCACGGAGGTGAGTATCAGGTTGTCTATTACCAAACCGGTACGTTTCATGATGCCAGTGACTGTATACTCATGGTCATCGTGGCTATGGCCTGTTGTTTGAAATCCATGAACCCCAGTGAATGTATCGCCCAAAGACAAACCAGTTCGTTTGGCTGCCTGGTAACCAAGACTTACTTCCAGCACCTTGTCGTGCCATACCCCTTCCGATAAGCTTGCTTCATACAGTGTAGCATAAGAAAGGGTGGTACCTACGATCCGGAATCCCATGTGATTATCTCCCAGTGCGACAGGAATTGTTTCTCTGATCATGGGATGCCTGCTTAGTTGATCTGCTTCTGCCAAAGAGATATTGCCTGTGGGATAGTCGATGTGCATGACAGACGACAAAATCAATTGTAACGGACTGCCTTTGGCACCGGCTACCAGGTCTATCCCAGCAAGATTTCTTTTTACCTGATCGTCAATTTGTTTGCTTGCCAGGATGAGGAATGAGATCATGGCTATGCCAATGCCGAACAAAAGCAGGCTGATCAAACTTCCTGATGCTCTTGCAGTAAGTTGTAAAAAGGCCAAACGGAATTCATACATCATATTCATGTGTTCATTTAATGTCGAAATGTCTGAAAGTCTGAAGGTCTGAATGTTGAAATGATTGGGAGGCTCCCATCGTCCTTAATCATTCTCCTGTGTGTCAAAAACCTTGTCATAGGTGGTTCATGTGTTCATTATAGGCCGTAAACATGGTCAAAATGCTCTTTCAGGCGGTTGTCGTGGGAGGCAATGACCCAGCCTGTCTTGTTGCTGCTTGTGCTCTTCATGATCATATCGATAAATGTCTCACAATTTCTATCATCCAGACTGGAAGTGGGCTCATCGGCCAGTACCAGAAGAGGCTTGTTTGCCAGGGCCCGTGCAATGCTGAACCGCTGCTGCTCTCCCTGACTAAGTGCTGTTGGCTTGCTGTTCTTAAGCTTGAAGATGCCAAATTCATGCATCAGGTTGTCCAGGTGTTGTCTGTCTGATTCGCTCCCCGACAATTTCTGTGCAGCCACCAAATTTTCCATCACATCCATGCCATGAAAGAAATAATGCTGCTGGAAAATCATACCTATATTCTGCCCCCGGAATCTATCCATTGTTCTGGCAGATAAAGCGGTGATTTCGGTATTGTTGATCCTGATGCTTCCTGTTGCAGGACGCAATATTCCTGCAATCAGATGTAACAGGCTGGTTTTTCCGCTTCCTGAGACTCCCAATACCAGCATCTTCTCTCCAGCAGCACATACAAGGTCATTGAAAATAAATGTCTTTCCATCCGGATAATGGTAACGAAGGTTGTTCACAGCAACCATATTCATAAGTTTTTCTGGAGTTAATGGATATTGGGGTTTGGCATTTAGCTGTCATGAGGATTACCAGATATATGGCATTTCTCGCATACCCCGTTTATAATCAAGTCAAAGTTTGCAGCAGAGAACCGATCTGGCAACACTGGTTTGGTGAAAATATCAGCTTCTAAGCAATACACCCCCGTACACTTGTTGCAATGAAAATGTACATGCACATCTTCAGAATTACATTCAGAATTTCTGGTAATGGCATACCTTACGTCATTGCCTTCAAGGGCAACACTATGAATGATCCCCAAAGATAAAAAATTTCTCAGGGTACGGTAAACGGTGGTTCTGTCGTAGTCATGGGTCATCTTCTGACGAAGCTCCTGTTCCGATAAGGCGGTGTCTGAACTGATCAGGGTGCGCAGGATTTCCACCCGGCAAGGGGTCTTTGCCAGGTTCTTCTTTACAAGCAGGGAGGCGATCTCTTTCATGTGTTTAAAATTGTCTGAAAGTCTGAAGGTCTGAAAGTCGAAATGTCAGGGAGGTGGCAAGTAATTGTCTGCAACCTTGTTGCAAAGATAGCAAATTATCATCAAGGAGTAAGTCATTCGTTTCGCAGGGCATCCAGCAGTTTGATCCTTTTGATCATTACAACCGGTATGACGATCATCCAGACGATCCCATTCATGATCAGAACGGACAGAACAGCTGTCATGAAGGCTGCGGAGATGTTCTGATTTGCCATCAGGAAATTTGGCAGGGTAGCTAGCAGGGCAGACAGGGTTCCTGTAAGTATTCCGGCAATAAACAGTGTGGCATATTCCTGAAAAAACAGACGGATCAGGTGCGACATCCGATAGCCCAGAGACCGGAGCAATGCAATCTCACTGCGTCTTTCGATCATGCTTTTCGCCATGATCACTACCATACCAATGGTTCCCAGTAGCATAGCGAAGGCACCCATGAGAAAAAATATCTGGAGATAGGTATTCTCCACGCTATTAAAACCTGCAAGTTTTTCCAGGGTAGTTGTCATTTCCCAGCCATGGTCTCTGAAGATCATGTCCAGGTCCTCCTCCAGGCTTTGCCGATCTGTTTCAAGTGCTTCGATCAGAACTACATCACTACCACCGTTTTCAGGAAAGTGCTTCATAAAATTTGAAGAAGAAATGATAACATTCCCCTGAAATACCGAGTTGGCCAGGCCTCCGATCAGTAACAGCTGTACCTCCTCTCCACTGGTGTTGGCATATACCAGGGTGTCACCTACTTTCTTTCCCAGTCCCCATTGAATAACGCTTTGATCAGCAATTGCCGGGACGATACCCTGATACAAGCTGTCCAGCGACTTCCACGGGTTCTCTTTGTCCAGCCATGGATGGGATGTAACGAAAGAGAACCTGTCTTCAAGATTTGCAGGGTCTGTTGCCAGGATTCGGGGATTGGCCACCATGTTCAGGTTCAGGCAGCTGGCATCGTCGTCATAAGCTGAAAGAAGTTGTACAAACCATATATCCTCAGGCAGGCCGAGCTCTCTGCGTGATTCAGTCTGATTCAGGTTTTTAAGAATGGGAACCGTTGTTTCGGCCATGTACTGAAATCCACCTGTTCCTGACAACCTGACCGTATCGTTGGTGACCGTTTCTTTGCGGTTGGCAGCGGTCACGATGATCACAAAGCTACCCACTGCGAGAAGTAATATGATGGTAAAACTGCGAAAAGGGTTTCGCATAAGGTTTCTCCATCCTAAAGCAGATATACTGTTTTTGTGTGATATCTTTTTGACTGGACGGTGAAGATAATAAAATGCTTGTATGATAATCGCCAGCAATAGTAATACACCTGCGATGAGCCAGGCCAAAGGCCTTTCAAACTGGGAATGTATCAGTAGATATATAGTAATCGTAACAGAAGCAATGAAAAAAACAAAGGCACTTAATCTGATCTCATTTCTATGATCCTGTACCCTTTTTTGCCGGGTGGTATCGCCTGTTATGATGTTAAAATATGGCAGTTTCTTTTTCGTACGGTGCGGTGATATTTCTCCGGAGATGCTATAACCTGATTTCTTTGCAGGGTTCTCCAATATCCTCCTTGCAGGAAGGTGTTGGTTGATGGCTTTACGGATGCCCCAATACACTACAATCATTCCCAGTACTATACTCACCAGAAAACCAACCGCCAGTGACGATGGTTGAATATGAAGGATCAGGGTATCGGTTCGTACGATGTCATACCAGTTATGGTTTAGCGCAGAAAAGATCGCTTTACTGTAGGCTACTGAAATGAATAAGCCGGCAATAACCCCTGTAAGAGTAACTCCAAGGGCCTCCAGCACCATGATCTTACGGATGAGCTGGCGGGGAAAACCCAGTGATACAAAAAGTTTTATCTGGGCTTCTCTCTGTTTTAGGTTGAAGCTTAATAACAGTGCGGTAAGCAATAAGCCCGAAATGATAATGAATATTCCCAGTGCGGCAAATAATTGCCCGAAGTCAACGCCCCCGCGTGCAGCTTCATGTCCCTTGTCCCTTACGGAATTAACTATAAAGCCGATATGTTTAGGATCGATTTCCTTGCTTAGTATGTTGTTTATTTCTTTTGTAGAATAATGATACCTCGGAATGATGATGGTGGTCAGGTTCCCAAATCGGTTTTGCCACATTTGTTGACCCTGACGCAGAGATATGTAGGCCTTGGGGGTTCCTTTATAGTCATCCCAGTAATCTTCATCTTTTTGCCTGATGGCATCCAGGTTGATGGGTATGCCGGTATCCCAGTCTCTGCAACTGCCGGCATCTGACAAGCCCGGAAGGTGTGGCATAAGGATGCTGTCTTGAGTAGCCCGTTGCATGGGTATGACATGACTTACGATAAAATGACCTTCACGTTCGTACAACTCACGAAGTGGCCCCATTTCAAAGTAGCGCATGATAAGACTGTCGCCGGTGTGAATGCCCAGGTCATCTGCCAGCCATTGATTGATGATCACCTGCCCGTCTTCCATCGACATTTCTGTAACGGAGGGTTCATGCTTCCCTTCATTTTCTGATCCTTGCCCATTCATCGCAGGCACAGGATGATCTATGACAAATCTGTCGATAGCCGTTACGAAAGAATAGGGGGTGCTTCTATCTTTATGCTCCAGGCTATTCACGAAATAGGTAAGGGATGGCACGGCCACTTCGAAGACATCCAATACAACATCTGACAGGTAATGGTCGATAAACACACGGTCGGAGGTAAGGTGTATGTGGTCTTTTTCTTGCAGGTTAATACCTCCATCTTCAGGCCTCCATGCTTCCCGGGTCAATGTAAATATATCGTCGGCTGCTAGTTCCTGCCGGGCGCTGACAACAACCATATTGGCCATTTGGCCCAGCTCCATGATGCGGTTTAGCCAGTCGAGGTCAACAAATGCATTCAGTGGTGTTGATTGCGTGGCCTGCATGCTTAAATGTCCAAGTTCTTCCTTGCTCAGGATTGTCGCAATCTTTACCCTTCGTGTGATGGTTTGTTCTGCCTCTGAAACAAAAGGTGTGTTGGAGGGTATAGGGCCAATCTTCCTCAGGCGCAACAATATGAAGTCGCCGGTATCTGCCATAAGCCTTCCGGCCAGGTTCTCGCTGATAGCAACCTCATTGTCTCCTATAGAGAACTCTCTGACTGGTATTCCGGCAACATGTTGAAACAGGCTGTCGACTCCCCAGACATCTACCTTGTTGATACGTATGTTACTGCCTTGTATGGAAGCGATGGCCTCGGTTTTTAATACTGGAGCGGATACAAACTGCCCGTTGCGGGCTGTTTCTCTGCCGAAGTCTTTGGTGAAGATACGTTCACCAGCCGTTATGGTGTGTGAGATGCTTCCCAGGCGATGAGCAACGATTTGATCCAGGCTCATTTGTAAAGAGTCGCCAATAATCAATGCGCCGCAAACCACTGCTGTGGCAATGGCAATTCCTGCCGCCGTGGCAAGGTTGATACCCTTAGAATGGCGCAAGGTGCGAACTATGAGATGCAATGGGGTCATCAATTACCTGATTTGAGCAAGTTTACCATCTTCAATGTGAAAAACTTTATCCATAAAACCTGATACATCCTGCGAATGGGTGGCAATAACCAGTGTGATGTTCATCTCCTTGTTGATCTGAACCAATAATTCCATGAGGGTTTTGGCATTCTTGCTGTCGAGCGATCCGGTAGGCTCATCTGCCAGTAGTAGTTGTGGCTGATTGATCAGTGCCCTGGCTACAGCGGCACGCTGGCATTCGCCACCAGATAACTCACCTGGCAGGTTGTTGCGTTGCTCCCGGATGCCCATCAATTTGAGCAATTCACCGGCACGTTGTTCGCTGGCATTACTCGGTACTTTGTGAGGCAGCGTCGGAAGCAACACATTTTCCCAAAGGGTGCATTGTGGCAGGAGGTGATGAAACTGAAATACGAATCCTATCCTGGTGTTTCTGAAAGCAAGAATTTCGTTCACAGACATGTTGGTGACCATCTGGTTGTCATACATGATGGAGCCGGTGTCGGGCGTGTCTAGTGTGCCTATAAGGTTAAGCAGTGTGGTTTTGCCGCTGCCCGAAGGACCCATGACAGCAATCTTTTGGCCTGATTCTATATCGACATCCAGCCCGCTTAACACCTCCCGGTCAATGTTGCCCAGGCTGTTAGTATATGTTTTGGAAATATTATGTATTGATACTTTCATATGTTTATAATTTGTCTGAATGTCTGAAAGTCTGAAAGTCGAAAAGCCAAACAGTGAGCTCACTCTTAAAAGTCTGTTTTTTATGTGTCCCGCAGATAAACGCAGATATTAAATATTTGATTATCAGCGAAAATAAATCAGCGAAAATCAGCGCAATCAGCGGGGTTTATGAGTGTTTCATGGTGTAACGCTTCTCTTGTTAATGACCTGGTGATATGTGCTGATCATCTCTTCTGATAATGCATGTATATTAAATTTCTTTTCAACACTTTCTCTGGCTTTATGGCTCATTTGTTTCAATTGTTCCTGGTCGCTGAATACCTTGATAAAAGCATTAACAAGATGCTCTGGATCATTATCTGCGAACACCATCCCACCACCTGATTTTTTAACAATTTCGGGGAATGCCCCCAGGGCGGGCTGTAAGATAGGGATCCCTGCTGCCATAGCTTCTGTGAGATAGATGCCAAAAGCTTCTCCTCCCCGAACCGGAACAGACAATACCATGACTTCGTTGAAAAATTCTTCTCGTTTATCTTTGCTGAAGTCATCTATTACCTTCACTGAATCGGATAGCCCGGCAGCAGTAATTTTTTGCCTCTGTTCTTTGATAAAGTTTTTGTCGTCGGCCGTATGGCCTCCTGTAAGCAGCAGTTTTACGTCTTCATAGCCAGGTTGTTGTTTAAGCATTACAAATGCATCTACCAGGATATCCATTCCGTTTTCGTAACACATTCGCGACAGATAGCCGATATGTCTTTTCTTCTCAATGGCATTCACATAGTTGTAGTCGGCCGGGTCAACGCCCAAATGAAGGGTGGTGATTTTTTCGTCGGGGAGCTTCAGTTTGTCTTTCATAAACTGGGTATAATAGTGACTTACTGAAACAAACATATCGACATCATGAGCTTTTTCCTGCATAAGCTCCCATACTTGCTTTGCAAATGCTGGTCGCATCACATCTACCCAGACATGTTCATCCTGAAGAGAACATACCACGGGTACTCTTAGCTTCTCTTTCAGCTTATGTGCGAGTCCGAGTAACAGTGCATTGGAGATATGGATCACATCTGCCTTATAATGTTCGGCCAGCCAGTCAACCATTTTTTCCAACTCTTCCTTTTGTTTGCCGTGTTCTCCCCGCAGCATGGATACGGTCATATCTTCAAGGCCTGTGGCCCTTGTAGAGTTGGCCATATGCGCTGCGAACCTGAGCATAGGCTTTGAGTTCAGCGCACGGTCGAGCCACCTGGGAGCGTGCCTGAAGATGGGAAACACTTGCTTGAGGTAAATGCTGATGGCGCCATAGAAGACAGGCACCTCGCCATTGTTGGCATCATCGTTCGAAAACAATGGCAGATACATGGGTACCTTGATGGCATTATGCCCTTGTGCCCTGATACCATCGAAAAATTTGCTGTCTCTCAGGCAATTCCCGCAGTAGAAACTACCGCCCGAGCCTGGGATAATGTGTACTATGTTCATAGGTTTATGGTTTATTTGTTTCCGGGCCTGCCTCGAATAAAGTGAGAAATCCCAATCGTTAACAAGTTATTAGGTTACCGTGTTACCGTGTTACCAGGATACCAGATTACCGGGCTTGGCCCGAACGAAGTGATAGATATTGTTCTATGTTTCATATTGCTGTTTATGAGTTATGTACGTTGATTTTTGCTCAGTGCTCATTTCTCAGTGCTTTGTTATGGTGACAAGCTCACCGGCCGAGGGCGTATATTTGTCCATCCTGAGTTCCCACAATGATTAGTCCGTTCGAAAAGGCCGGACTGCCTATGATTGGGCTGCCCAGTTCAAAGTTCCATATGATGTTTCCATTTTGCTGTTCTAATAGCATGAGGTCGCCCCGCATATTGCCTACAAGTACATTTTTGTTGTCGGTGAGTGGTGAGGCATCCACCCTGCTTCCTGTATTCCGTTGCCACAGCAGTGTGCCATCACGTTTATCGAGGCAGTATACGAAGCGATCGCGGCTGCCTGTGATGATCCTGTTGCCTGAAATAGCCGGTGATCCAATAAATGGCAATTGCCGGTCGCGGCTTTCAAATTGCCATTTGATCTGTTGATTCTGATAGTCAACACAACTGAACATCCCGTCGTAGTCGCCAGTGAAAGCCATTCCATTATCCAGGGCTACAGCTCCAGCCACGTATGTTGCTACTGCAATGGTTGCTGCAGCTTTTCCGGTATGCAGGTCAACCACATGAAGGAGTCCGTCGCAACCTCCAAAAACGGCATGGTCATTCTCAATGGCCACTGCTGCATTCAGGTAGTTTTGTGCCTCATATTTCCAAACTACTTTGCCGGTGCTGGCATCGATACAATGCAAGTAGAAGTCGTAGCTTCCAATCAGGATGTAGGTGTGTTGACCGTTGCTCCACCAGTTTGGTGCTCCATTGATCTGGTTGTCGGCTGCGTATGTCCAGATCAGATTTCCGGTAGTCAGGTTTATGGCATATAGAACACCATATAAGTCGCCTACATAAACGATATTGTCAAGAATCAAAGCCGGCGCTTCAATGGCATTGCCAGCCTGAAACTTCCAAAGCAGTTCACCGCTCATATTCAGACAGTACAGGTTGTTATCGGTTCCTCCTACTACAATCCTGTTGCCATATATAACCGGAGATGCTTTTATCTCATCACCAGTGGTGAACGTCCATTTTATGTCAACTTGTTCTGGCAGGTTTCCGGTTATGTTGCCTTGTAAACTCTGACCACCCCTGTAGTTTGGCCAGTTGGCCATCAGTGGCTGGCAAATGAAGAGCATGCCTATGAGTACTACTGAAGCATTGTATATCAAGCTTCTGAGAAAATCATTCATCTGTTCATAATTATGTTATGCGTTGTTTATCACGACTTTGTGTTTTTCTTTTGACTTTCGACTTTCGACCTTTGACCCCCATGAAAAACAATCATGCTTATTTCATGTTTTATCTTCCATGTGTGAGAGGGCTCCTGTCGGACAGGCTTCAACGACTTTTTTTGCTGTTGATACCAGCGCCTTCCCGATGTTTTCGTTAAACGGCACTCCGATCACTGTATCAAATCCCCTGCCAATAAATGTAAAACCGAATGTTTCCTGGTATTTTGCTGTCAGCCTGACACAAATTCCGCATTTGATGCATTTACCTGGCTCATATATTACAAGGCCATGCTGTATATACTTCTTCAGGGGTTTTCTGGGTGAATAATTGTACCGCTTCTTAGATACCTTGTACAGGTCGGAATAATCTCTTAATTTGCAGTTATCAGGCTTTCTGCAATCGCAGTGCAGACAGCCAGCGGCTTCCAGTATGGCTTGCGCGGGTTCGAG
>SKYG01000086.1 GCA_007128045.1 Bacteroidales bacterium
AGTACTGCCCGGTATCTGAACCTTACAAAAGCTTCAGTATATGGCGTTGCCACATATTACACCATGTTCAGCCTGAAGCCCAGGGGAACCTACCTCGTCAGGGTATGTGTGTCGGCTATCTGTGAGATGTTGAAGTCTGACGAAGTCGTCAGCCACCTGGAAAACATCCTTGGCATCAAGGCCGGTGAGACAACTCCCTGCGGGAAATTTACCCTCGAAGTATCTGAATGTCTCGGGCAATGCCAGTCAGCCCCATCGATGATGATCAACAGCGAGGTATATAACGACCTGGATGAACCCCGCATCCGCAAAATCATTGATGGTTTTAGATAGTATTTCAGGAGTGGCCTCAATAAATGATCTGCAAACCTTTACGTCATGATATCAGAAACACGCATTGTACTAAAGAATATCGGCAACATCGACCCGGGAAGTATCGATGACTACATGGCTGCCGGGGGATATGAGGCTTTGAAAAAGGCCCTGGCCATGAAGCCCGGCAGCATCATTGATGAGATAACAGAGGCAGGGCTGAGAGGTCGCGGAGGGGCCGGATTTTCGACCGGCACCAAAAAGAAGTTCACCAGTCAGGGCTGCCAGGAATGCCCGCAACGCTATGTGGTGGTCAATGCCGATGAAGGAGAACCTGGTACATTTAAAGACCGCGTCATCATGGAACAGGACCCGCACCTGTATCTCGAGGGCACCATCATCGCGGCCTATTCCATCGGAGCATCCAAAGGGTATATCTATATCCGGGGAGAGTATTACCAGTCAATTGCCATGACGCGAAAGGCTATTGAAGCAGCCTATCAGAAAGGGTTTTTGGGAAAAAACATTCTGGGATCAGGTTTTGACTTTGACGTAGAAATAAAACTGGGCGCAGGCTCATACCTGTGTGGGGAAGAGCTTACCATGCTCGAATCGCTGGAAGGGAAACGCGGCAACCCCCGTATAAAACCGCCTTTCCCAGCCGAGAAGGGGCTGTTTGACATGCCCACCCTGGTTAACAACGTAGAGACCCTGGCCAATGTGCCGTCCATCATTCTTCATGGGACAGACTGGTACCGGCAGTTTGGCACGGAGCGTTCACCCGGCACCAAAGTATTTACCATCAGTGGTAAAGTGAACAAGCCTGGTTACTATGAAACAACTTTTGGGGTTACCCTTCGTCAACTGATCGATGATCTGGCCGGAGGAATGGCAGAAGACAAGCAATTTAAAGCAGCCCTTCTGGGCGGAGCAGCAGGTACCTTTGTAGATAGTAGCATGCTGGATGAAAAGCTGACCTACGACAACCTCCGTGAGAAAGAGGCCACGCTGGGTTCGGGTGCCGTGATCGTACTCGATGAAGACGATGATGTGTTTACCGTGCTTCATAACTGCCTGCGGTTCTTCAAACATGAGTCCTGCGGAAAGTGCGTACCCTGTCGCGTCGGAACGTCCTTGCTGGTTGAAAACCTGAAAAATCTAAGGAATGGGAGCTACGGTCATGCAGGCAGTAACACACAAAACATTCATGCAATCCCACAAAATAATGGAAATAATATTGAGGATAACAACGATCATAAGGAAGAAGCCAGTAACGAGTCAAAAAAGAAAACAGACATATTGAATCAAATGATCCGCGAGTCGGAGATTATGGCCGCCACATCACTCTGCCCCCTGGGACAGTCACCCATACTGCCGTTAAAATCGGCGGTGAAGTATTTCGCAGGGGAGCTGTGACAGGTTACCAGGTTACGGGGTTACCAGGTTACGAGGTTACCAGGTTGCCAGGTTACGGGTTACGGGTTGCGGGTTTGTAGGGGCGACCCTTGTGGTCGCCCGTTGCGAGTTGCGGGTCGCCCGTTGCGGGTTGCGGGTTTGTAGGGGCGACCCTTGTGGTCGCCTGTTACCAGGTTACCAAGTTACCAGGCTACCGGTTATAAACAAATCAACAGATCAACAGATCAACAAATCAACACCTCAACAGTTCAACAATTCAACAATATTCCCACCATGATTACCATCACGATTGACAACCAGAAAATCCAGGCCCCGGAAGGTGCAAACCTGCTACAGGTGGCCAAAGACAACGGCATTGCCATCCCACATTTATGTTACCACAAAAAGTTGAGCCCTACCGGGGCATGTCGCTTATGTGTTGTCAAGATCAGTAATATGCGTGGACTGGTTGCATCATGCACCGTGAAGGTAGAAGAGGGCATGGAGGTTACGGCTTTCGACGACGAGCTGGAAGAGGCCAGAAAATATCTGCTCGACTACTTACTTGCCGAGCACGATGAAAGCTATGACGGCGCCTACCATGATGAGTTCCGGGAGCTGATTTTCAGGTACGGCCTGGATAAGAAGGAAAACAGACGGTTCCCATCGATCTGGAAGGAGCTTGGATATCCAAAGGATGACACATCGCCTGTGCTAAGCTATGATGCGGCCAAGTGCATCAAATGCTTTCGTTGTATCAAGGCCTGTGATGAGGTTCAGGGCAAGCAGGTGCTGTCGTTTACGCAGCGGGGCATCACCTCATACATTATTGGTGGCTTCGATAAATGGGGTGAGAGTGAATGTGATGGATGTGGCGAATGCATCCAGCTCTGTCCGACAGGCGCTATTGTCGAAAAGCCGCACCGGGATAAGATCAAGGTGATGAATGGCCTGGAAAAGGTGCAGACCACATGCCCATACTGCGGCGTAGGTTGTCAGCTGGAACTGTGGGTAA
>SKYG01000256.1 GCA_007128045.1 Bacteroidales bacterium
AAAGCATCATGGAACCACCGGTGGGGATTCCTTCAAAACCGATCAGGGTGCTTTTGAAGTCTTTTCTGGCCACACAGAACCCGGAAGCGCCGCCAACCTGAACGGCTTTGGTGTCGCCATCGCCAAACTCTTCAACAAACTGTGTCAGTGACATCCCAAGCTCCAGCTCATAGATACCGGCATTTGGCGTATCCCCTGATACTGAAAACACCTTCGACCCCCTTGAGTCAAAAGTTCCCATATCCTTGAATTGTTGCGGACCATGATAGGCGATCATCAGAGCAAACACCAGGGTTTCCACATTATTGATGGAAGTAGGTTTTCCCAGGTACCCGCTGGCGGTCGGATATGGCGGCTTGTTGCGTGGCTCGCCTCGTTTTCCCTCCATAGATTCCATCAGGGCAGTCTCCTCACCACATACATAGGCGCCACTACCAGACCTGATATCTACAGTAAATTCAATGTTTCTTTCCCTCATCTCCTTGTTGAAGGCATCAATCTTTTCGTTCAACATCGGAAGCAGAAAGTTGTATTCAGCCCTGAGGTAAATATACCCCTCACTCGCTCCGATACAGTAACCACAAAGTGCCATGCCAGCAAGAACTTTCTCAGGAACCTGTGTCAGAATCTCACGATCCTTAAACGTGCCAGGCTCTCCTTCATCAGCGTTACAGATCACATATTTCTGTTCACCGTCTTCGTTTTTTGCAAATTTCCATTTAAGACCGGTGGGGAATCCTGCCCCTCCCCTTCCCCGGAGACCGGAATCAATCACGTCCAGAATGATCTCATCCTGTGAACGCTGAAATGATTTATCCAATATTGAAAGGTGATCAACCTGGTCAAAAATGAGATCAACTTTTTTTATCTTATTTTCCATATCAATCCTTATTATCTATTTTATTATTTCTTACTATTTACAGCCAGTCATACTGTTCAACCTTTCTTCAGGTATTCTTGTATGACCTCTACCGCTTTTTCCGGGGTGATCTCAGGATATACCTCATTATTGATCAGCATGACAGGCCCTTTATGGCACCATCCAAGACAGTTGGCCTGCAACAAGCTGAACAACCCATCCGAGGTGGTCTCACCAAGTTTGATCTTCAGCATGTCCTCCAAAGTTTCAATAATGGCATCCTTTCCCTTCATATGGCAAGTGATGGTTTTACAAATACGGATAATATTCTTTCCACGGGGAATGGTATCCATAAATGTGTAAAAAGAAGCCGTACCAAATACATCAGCAGTACTCAGGTCAAGCTCTTTGGCAATGGCAATCATGGCTTCCTCAGACAAGTACCGCTCTGAATGTATCACCGCCTGTAAAATTGGCATCAGACTGGTGCGCTCCCGGCCATTTTTGTCTGCCTGCTCCTTTACAAATTCTTCAATCTTAGTCATGTTTTATCCTTTCTGGTTAATAAAATAATTGATTTATTGCTTCTATGAACCCAACATATTCTCGCGGGCAAAAATAACAAGTAGTTTTTAATTAAATAATTTTTTCTTTAATTATTTTGAAACTACACGCTAATTTATAAGAAGACTAAATAAGATAAACAGTTGAAGAGTTGAAGAGTTGAAGAGTTGAGGGGTTGAGGAACTCAGCACCCATCGATAAAATCAATAACCTCAAGAGCTGAGGCCAAAACCGGTTCGGAGATATGTTCACCAACTTCTATGCTGAAGGGCTGGATGCCGATAACCTTTATCTCTGAATGCAGAAAGCGGTTCAGCATGTGTAAGGAGATGTTATGACTATGACAGGTAGATTCGGTAATTTTTTCAATGGAAATAACATCCCAGTAACCAGGGTGTTTACCAAAATCAACACAGTCAATAAAGATTATCAGGTCGGGTTGCTTCTTGTTAATTACAGAAATATATCTTTCTATTCCGGTTTCCGGAACAAGAATGGTACAGTTCTTCCGCTGTCGAATACGATGAACAATATACGGTCCTATGCCATCATCATTTCTTAGCACATTGCCAATACCTGCAATTACGATTGTTGAAGATTGATCTGACAGAACACGTCTGATATTTTCCATAAAAATCAAAGTAGGTCTTTGACCAACGTTTGTCGCAGGCAATCCGGACAAATAATATTGAACATGTCTTTTCTTTTCAAATGGTCAACCACGTCAACCCTGGTTTCTGTATGACTGGCAAGCATCAATCTTTCATTCAAAAGACTCAGATTCAGGATAGATGAGAATGCTTTCGCTCCCAAATTTTTATATAAGAACCCAATATGTTCACGGGTTGTGATAACAGCATGACAAGACGCACAGAGTATCAATTCTTTTTCCTGTGTCTCAAGAAGGCTTTCCCGGTCAAAGGCAGAGAGGTCAAAGTTGGTATCAGACAATGTCACACCTTTTTTTGTAATACAATGTTCTTCACATAGTCCGCAGAATATACACCTGCCATAATCCCTTATAATATGCCGGGTAGCAGTTTCTTTGCTGTCAATGATGCTTATGGCCTTTGGCGGACATACATTCGCACATGTTTCACACCCAACGCAATTGCCGTCATCAACCTCAGGCTTACCCCTGAAATTGCGGTAAGGGATATGCGCTTCCTTTGGGAACCGGGTTGTATATGGTTGCGAAACAAGAGATCGTATGGCTTCTCCAATTTCTCTGATCTTAGGATAGTTCATCAATACTAAATGATTACTTTGGTTTGTCTTTTTCTGATTGTTCTTTTTCA
>SKYG01000384.1 GCA_007128045.1 Bacteroidales bacterium
CAAACCGTCTGGTATAATAATCGTCTTTGTATTCATCAATCACAATGCCTCTTCGGGTGGCATGCATCATTAAAATTTTGTTACCCTCTTTTTCTACTACCATTGCAACATGTCCAATATGCTTTGAGTTTATATCTCTTCCTTTAAAAAACAGCAAATCTCCGGGTTGGGTGTTTTCGAGCGTTACCATTTCTACTCCAAGGGCCATTGAGGCACTTGACCTTGAAACTTCGATTCCATTAATATAAAGGATGTGGGAAACAAATCCGCTGCAATCAAACATATGTCCGGTATCAACCCTGGCCCTATATTCATAACCGAGGTATGCTTTCCCGTCGTCAATGATTTTCATTGTCAGGATATTTTCAGCCAGATTCTGACAAAACAGAGGTACATTGAGAAAGAGAATTACCAGTATATTCATAATACAAAAATAAATGATTTCTCCCATTGAATATTATTCAAATATGATAAATTTGTTACTTGCGATATGAGAAAATTCTTTTAACCTATACTGTTTATTCAATGTAACCAATGAATCTAGTGTCGTGTCAATGCTACTGTGTCGGTTAAGTCGCTGAAATTTTTTCTCAGGTCAAAAAAGAAAAACTGCGCATAGCCATAGCTACGTATAGGTTTTATTTTGCAGAGATGAGGAAAAAGAACAAGACTTGGGCCGGCAAAAGTAGCGTTGACATGACACTAGTGTTATGTTTTCCCGGGAAATACATTCAGGGCAGTGGGGCCATCGGGCAGCTTTAAATTCTGGTCAAACAATTTGGTGGTGAGTGCAGCAAGGTGGCACTACTACGTTTGTCTGACCCAACCATCAAACCCTGCTTTTGGAAGGGCTTTTCCCTTTCTGCCCTTGGCGTGTTGCTGACAACCATCTCCCTGGGCACCTTTGTCTGGCTGGTGACGGATTTTACTTTGTATGAAGGATTGCTCCTTGGTGCCATAGTTTCTTCCACTGATGCGGCTGCCGTTTTCTCCATCCTGAGGTCAAAAAACCTGGCACTAAAAGGCAACCTTAGGTCCATCCTGGAGTTTGAAAGCGGTAGCAACGACCCCATGGCCATCATAGCAATGATCAAACGTGGTGACAAGTATATTACCCCCAGCGGCTCTACCCTGATACAAGCCGGAGATAAACTGATCATCCTTTCTGAGACCAAAGGAGGATTGGAAGAAGTTTACAAGTGCCTTAAAATATAATCGCCGGCTATGGCTGTTTAGGTGAAAATTTTTCCCCGGGATGTTTTAATGGCTTTTCTTGTTGATGAGGCACATCAAGACTTCCATCCATGTCATTTTTGCTCCCTGATCTTCGGCTTACAAGGTAGAATGGCCCGGCAAATATGACAAAAACGATACATGCGGTAATAATAACTGTCCAGTTCATTTTCTTTTCATTTAATAAATTAATACATGGTATCCTACCCATTAGAAATCGGGGCAGGATTAAAGCAAGCTGAAAAGAAAACAGATGAATCAGAAGTATGAATGAAAGGGGTATATCAGCCTTGCGGATTCGAGTGATGGTTTTATTCCAGATGAATACCGGATGTATTCACGAGTTTTCTGATGCAATTGAACAGAGGCAAAATGTATCCCCGTGGTATTGTATCTATTATAACACTCAACCTGGTTATGCTGAATACTTCGTTCAGAAACAGGCAACGAAATATTTGGAAGAATAGAAAAAACGGTAACGGTGTCCTCATCTGCCGAAGGGAAAAATGGGTGGGTATTATTCTGAAATGAAAACGCACGAAATGAATTGTCGAAATCGTAATAAGAAACTCCAGCTTTTAAAGCTAAAAGCAGCACGAGCGTAATGGCAATGCAAATATTGAGTTTGGTTTTCAACATAAAATAATGTTTACATTCCCATTGATCACAACTTATTTTATTATGTAATCAGGTCATACAAAATTAGCAAACAATTGATCACAAAAACACAGGTGTTGATAATTAAAATTGGAGGGAGTTATTGCCTTTCCCATTTCTTATCCAAATTACTATTAACTTTGTAAACTACAGGTTCGAATACCTGTTCTTTCTTGATAGACAATAATGATTTTGCAATCAATCGACTTTGCTGGAAGCGGGTTAAACCAAAAATGAGATCAAACGCCATTATTCATTTTAAGTGCTTGGCAGCTAATTCCTACCGATATTTAAAACCTTCAAGCCAGCAATGTATGATCATCAAGGCCAATAGCCAGGAAATGACCCATGATATTTTAGTAATTAACAACAAAGATTAAAATTAACTAGTAACCTATATTAGGGGTTTAATCAATGAGCCAGAGAAATCGCATCATCAGAAAAGGGATCCATCTCTTTACCGGTTTGTCCCTTTTTGCTTTGACCTACGTGCTAAACAACCTCACATTGCTGTTTGTAATCCTTGCTGGCTCATTGTTTGCCTTTGTCAGCTATGGCTTTCAACAGTTTCATATATTGCATAAAACAAATGATCAAAGCCTGGGTACGCTTTTTTATCCAATAGGTATTCTCAGTGCTTTTATTCTGCTTTATAGAATGCCTATCTATTATTTTCAGGCTTCTTTGCTTGTGCTTACTGTGTCAGATACAATGGCAAACTTATTTGGACATATTAGAGCTGGTAATGTTTTTTTTCATCCGCTTAAAGAAGAAAAAAGTCTTTATGTCATTTTAGGATTTGCTGCTACTACTTGTATCATTTTTATCTTC
>SKYG01000025.1 GCA_007128045.1 Bacteroidales bacterium
TAAATATTTATATTAATATGTGAAATGGAGTGTTAAATATACGAATAGTTTCATTAATAATTTTCACCTTTGCATGTAATGATGGAGTTATTAACCAGCCTGGATATAAAAGATAGTTGAATGATGAAAAGATTGGGTGTCATTTGTGTAGTTTACATGATGGTGTTTCTTGGTGCGGTCTCAGGTCAGATAAGCCCCGAACATTCCTATAATTATTCTGGTACATATACCAGGTTAAAAAATTCCGGAGATAAGTTTTATATCATGGATGTACCTGCCAGTCAATGCAGAATCTATAATGTGGATCATTCTCTATGGAAGGTTGTCAATCTCCATGTGCCAGCAAACAATTTTCTGTATGATATAAGGTTTGTTTCAGAGGGGTTATTTACCAGTGACGACAGGCTTGCTCTGGCTTATGTTTATTATAGTTACAATTCGACAACCCAGGTATATAGTTACAATGCTAAAGTAGCTACTGAATCGGGTGAGGAATTATTATCCATTCCGGGTGGTTTGTATCTCAGCCTTCATGATCTCGGAGCGCAGGGTGTCAAACTGGTGGCCTACAGCTATGATTTCAGTGTTTTTCCTGAGACAGTAAAAACACATATTTACCGTTTGCCCGGGCAGGATGCGACGAAGGTGAATTCGCAGGATATGGCAGGTTACTCAGCAAACGCCTTCCCAAACCCAGCGCATGCTTACACCAGGATTCCCTACAAACTACCTGAGGGTGTGAACGAAGGAGAGATCATACTAATAGACATAAAGGGCAACCAGATACGATCATATCGCGTTGATAAAAATTTTGATCATTTGCGTATTGATACAAGTGATATGCCGGCAGGGGTCTATGTATACTCTGTGAAGGCCGATCGGGGCATTGTCCAGACAGGGAAGTTTGTGGTAAGGTAACGTGGATAAGTCACTATAATTAACGGTTGTCTGAGTCAGTTTAAGAAACACCTTGCTATCTCTCACTACGCTGGCGCTTCTGTTATGAGCGGGCGGAGTCCTGAAGATGTAGGGTATCTCTCACTACGCTGGCGCTTCGTTCGAGATGACAGGCGTGCCTTTCCCGGGGTACCTGTCATCTCGAACCCCACGCAACGAAGTGAAGTGGGGTGAGAGATACCGTGACTTTCAGGAAGTCGTTATACACACCCCAGACAAACAGTGTGAGATGAGCAATTTTCGGACAAGCATAACGCAGAAATCGGACATTAGAGACAGACACTACTTGATCAGGCTGAGGCCTTCTATTGCGGAAGGGTCGTTTGGCGTATGCATCAGTACTTTGTTGAAGAGTACTCTTGCTTCTCGGGATTTCCCCAGTTGAAGCTTTATCCAGGCAAACAACAGCAGGGAGTCATAATCAAATGGATAGAGGTTTACAACTTTTTCGAGGAAAGGTTCAGCGCGTTCATACTGAACCCGGTTGTAATATATCAAACCCAACCGGTAGTTGGCAATGGAATTTTGTGGATCCACTTCCAGTATTCTGTTGTATTGAGTCACCACATCATCCCATCTGCCTTGTGCAGCATATGGCATTACGATACCAAGCCTGGCTTCTATACCATAAGGTTTCAAGGTGATGGCCCGGTTATAATAAGTGATGGATTCATTCATGTTGCCTGCCTGATAAACAAGCCAGCCAAGGCGTAGGTTGATTTCGTAAGAGTCAGCAAGATAGACTCTCCTGAGACTTTCTGCTGCCCGTGAATAATTGCCGTTTGACTCCAGGGAGTAGCTTTCCTGAAAAGCATTGATGATGGGGTCCTGAGGTTGGGATAATATGGTGGCTGGTATCAGCGTAAAGACGATTATACAAACTAATCGTTTGATATACATTAAAAAATCCATGCAAGACCTCCTGTGAATGAGTGACTATTATAATTGATTATATTCAGAGCTGTGTCGGATGGCAAATATGTATTGAAAACGCTTTCATTTTGCGAAAAAGTATACCGGAGGTTGGCAATTACATGTTTCGATAAGCTGATTGTTAAGCTGGCACCAGCTTGTTGCCGTACCATGTCCATGGCATTGTAAACGACCACAGCATCGCTACGAAGAAAGTTTTTCATACCGCCAATGCTGCCAAACAGTTCCAACCATATGACGTTGGATATTTTTCCGCCCACTTGCTGGTAGAATACCTGCCGGTGGGTTTGGGATGCCCCCTGCTTGCTCTCAGATTGAAAAGACAAGGTAGAAACTGTATAAAGGTTCAGATTGCCTGTTGGGTACCATGCAAGTATGGCATCAGTTTGTAGCTGTGTTTCCTGGTTAAGTCCTGCATAATAGACGGAACCTCCGAGCGTGAACCCGGGCAGGTGCTTGTACATGGAAACAAATCCTATGTAATTATTTAAAGAAACTGTTTCTGTGCCGATAAAGGTGTTGACACCCCTTGTGATCAATACTTCCATGGGATACCTGATATTTATATAGTGGGCACCTGCAGTCAGATTCAGGTTTCTTGCTATGCGCATAATACCTGATACATAATACTGATGCAGGTTTGAGGTTCCCGAAGGATCTGAGTAGATGCTGCCATCCGACTGGGAGTAATAGAAGTGCTCTTTCCTGGTATGCGCGTATCCATGATAAAGAGAGAACCCGGAGCTTACCGGGTGCGACAAGTATACGCCAAGGAAACTATGGTTTCGGGAGATAAACTGTTCTCCGTTCAGAGCGGGGTCAAGTTCAAACATGGTACCATCTGTGTGTTCAGAACTATCTCCTTCGCCTCGGTTATAGGTTATTCCAATTGATTCTATCCATAAATCAGACTCAATGCCCAGGCTATTTCTTTGTGTGGGTGTCATTGACCCGGCTATTAATCTGGCTTCATGTTTTCGATTAATGAATAGATTGGCAAAATACAGGTACTCTTTAAGGGTTGGGTCGTGCGGATTGGCATCAAAGGCTTTGTTGAGATGTGTTAAAGCCTTATGAAAATTTGATGTTTCGAAATAGGCCATTCCCAACCTGTAACGCAGGTAGTAAAAATCGATTCCTTGCGACAAAGCCTGCTTTCCTAGAGTGATTACATCATCCCATTTTTGTTCCATCAGAAGCGTATATGTCTGCTGGTCAACATATTGGGTGTTTAAGGATTGCTGAGAGAATGACCTGCTGGTCATCATCAGCATGAAACATATTATGATGGCCGTTTTTCGTTGCATGTGGCTTCAATAAGCTGATTGTTAATATGTACGCTGAAAGAGTTTAAGCCCTTATTATCTGCATAGAAGTTGATGGTTGCAAGTGTGCTTTTCTTGTTGAATACGTGACGGTTAACCTTGGCTTTGAGCAGTAATTTGGTGTCCGACATAGACTCTTTTAAGGTGTTGTATTGCACATTGTAACTACCTTTTTTATACATGTAGAAAGGTGCGAAAAAGTCATGAATCAGCAGTCTATACTTCGAAAATACCATGTTTGTCGGGAAGGTGTCGTTAAGTTTAATATTTTTATAGTGGCCCAGGCATATCTTGTATGCGCCGAGGTAGAAATAATACAGCATGGTATTTCTTTTTCCCTCAAAATGGGTAAAGTATAGCATGAAACCATCTGACTTAAACCAGGCACGGCAGGCTGACCTTTCGCATTCAATATATGTGTTCAGGTACAGGTCTCTTTTTATCACCCAGACTGTCTCTGTGACATTCTTCTCCGTTTTCGATTCTCCGGCATTGATTATTGTTGATTTTGAGGATGGCTTATGGGTATAAATTGTTTCAGAATCGGATTTTTCATGGTTGCCGATCTCAGAGTGAGTGGTTTTTATGGTTAATCTTATCTGCTCGCCCGGAATAAAATGGAAGGCTTTTTTCAGCACGGGATGGGCTTGTATATTGGATATGGTTTGTCCCTTTTCCGGTATGTCGACCGTTCTTAATTCCATCTGCCCTTCTTCTCTGTGCAGTATATAATTGTTGATCGGATAATCAATGGTTTTAGAGCCCACATAAGGGGTTGCCTGCACCTGGAAGTGCAGGTGGGGGTAGGGTGAGAGTCCTGAGTTACCGCATCGTGCCAAAGGATCACCACGTTTCACCCTGTCGCCTTCTTTCACCTCAAATGATCCTTTTTTCAGGTGACTTAGCTTGGTATAGAGCCGTTCGCTGTGTTTTATAATGATGGTATTGCCCCAGTTATGTTCCATATCCTTTTGCCCGATAACATTGTCATCAAAATCATCAATAATGCTTTCTACCTGTCCATCGGCAGGTGCCACCACGATCTTATTATAACAGTAATAATCTTCAGGGAAATCGCCTGAGTCTTTATATGTCTTTTTCTCTTCATCAATAATTTCAAAGTCCAGGGCATGTTTCCAGTCGGACTTGTGTGTATATTCACCATTATGGCCCTGGGTTACATTCCATTCGCCGAAAAATGGCAAATGAATTGGGATGGAACTACTTCTTCCGAAGCGTTCCATAAAGTTTGTAAACGCATACAGGTTTTTTTCCGGTGCATTTTGCTGCACGAAGAGGGTGTTTAGTTGTATCCGGTTGTGAATTCTGAACTTCAGCACATACAAAAAGAGCAAGGCTATTATATTAAAAGGCAGCGAATATACAGGGAGTTGATATATAAACAGGATGCTGCTCAGGCTGATAGTAAGTATGGCCACCAGGGGAATAAGCAGGATGACCCATAGGTATGAACTTCTGTTGGGGATAATAAAGTATCCTCCTATGGCAATTGCGGAAAGTATGTAGTTAAAACCGATGTAGCTATAGCCAGTTTCAGATAAGGTAGCTCCGATCAGCATGTAGAACAGAAATGCTGTGTAGAATCCTAGTAAAGAAAGTGTGAAAGCAATACGTGAGTATACCAGCAATCCGATGGCAACAAGCACGCCTGTAAACACATTAAACTGAAAGAAAATCGCCCCGAGTGAGAGGAAATATGATCTGACAGATGACGGAAACGGAATGTTACCCCACCACTCATAGAGTTTTACCAGGTTATGGCCGCCGAGAAGGTATAATTCGTTAAGGGTGTATATTCCCCGTTCGTTGAGTCCTAACGCCTGGAATTCACGTGATGCAAGCATGACAGCCCAGAGTGCAAACACGAATGGAAGGCTTAGGTAGGGCAATGCATATTTGCCAATAATCCCTTCAAAGGCCACCGATATGAACAGTGTTAATACAGCGGCCAGAATAATGATCAGAACTAAAAGCCATCCAGGCTGGAAGAAGATGCCAATGCCCAGGCCAGTCAGTAGTGAGTTGAAGCCATAATACCCCTGTTTGATCTTGAATTTGTCAAATCCCATCCAGTGGGCCATCCCGGTAGTGATGAGAACGGCCATTAACCCGAAGAGTCCTGTATAGAAATCAACAAAGGTAATTAGCATCAAAATACCTGCAAATACCTTGTTGTCAGAGAAAAACACCTGGGCATAACTGTTCAGGGTGCTTTGTAAATACCAATTTATGGCAGATCTCATATTATTAAAAAATGTCTAAATGTCTAAAAGTCGAAAAGTCAAAATGTCGAAAAGCTGAGCGAGGCGAAGTTCCGAACGCATGTTCGGGATCGCATCTAGTGCCCATAATAATGCCCGAGTGTGTCAAAACGATTGTCATGAGCGTTTCAGTTCAACAAATCAACAAATTAACAAATCAACAAATCAACAACATTGATTTATACATTAAACTGTCCTAAATGCCCAGGTGTCAGTTCATGTTGATTTAAACTATCCAGGGTTTCGGCTTTTCTTATAATATGTGGTGTGCCGGTGGTGTCGATCATTACCACATTAGGTCTGAGGGTAATGAACTGCAGCCATTGTGTATTGTTGTAGGCTCCAATGCGTTTAATCACATAATGGTCTCCTTTCTTAAGTAATGGGAATAACACGTTGCCACGGATCACGTCTATATTCATACACAGTGGGCCATAGATGGTTGAGTCTTCAGTTTGGTCGGATACGGCTTTTGCCGGTCTGATATCGTGTTCATACCAGAAAGCGGTGAACAAAAGATTCACGCCTGCATCGATGATGGTAGACCGGCGACCATCGGCGAGTCTTTTATTGGCTATCACTGTTCCGAGCAGATAGCCTGCATCATCGATCAGTGCGCGTCCGGTTTCCAGGATCAGAAGTGGCAGGTCGTCGGGCTTAAGTTCTGACTTCATGAAGGCAGAGGTGATGGCTTCAGCGAAATCATCGAATGATGGCGTTGTGTCACTTCCAGGGTAATAGGCGCCTTTCAGTGTGTTCCTGGATGCAAAGCCTCCGCCCATGTCAATGTAGCTTATAGCATGCTTATGCTTGCGCATCAAACCCTGAGCCAGGTCAACCAGTTTCGTTGCAGCGATACGGTATGCATCTGTGCTCATCATATAGGTTCCGATATGTGTGTGCAATCCAACCAGATCCATGTTTCCGTTAACCATGATCCGGTTCAGTGCATCCCAGGCTTCTCCATTTTCATAGTTGAATCCAAACCGGTCCCATTGTGGATATATGCCTGTATCCATATTAACCCGTATAGCTACTTGTGGTCTTTCTTCTAATCTGTCTGCAAGGTCGATGATGTCATACAGTTCATCAAAGTGATCGATATGTATCAGAGAGCCTTGTGAGATGGCCTTTGTGAGGTCTTCAATGGTTTTGTCGGGGCCGTTGAAAATAATATGCCCTGGTTCTACCCCAATAGCAATCGCCTTATCGTATTCAAATCCCGACACCACTTCTGCCCATGATCCTTCCTGGTGAAACACACTACATACAGCGTTTAGGTAATTGGTTTTATAGGACCATGCAAACTGTACTTTCGGATAGCGGGAGGCAAAAGCCCTGTAAGCTTCTTTATAGGTTTTTCGGATGGTGTTCTCTGAGATGACAAAAACCGGTGATCCAAATTCTTCAATTAATGAATTAACGGGGATGCCATCAATATGAGTGATGGGTTCAAGCTTTCCCTGGATACCAAATTTGCTGGGAAGCCCGGCGCTTATTTTTTGAACTAGCGGACGTTCGAATGGGAGTTTTTGCATAATCGAAAAATATGTTGAATTGTTGAGTTGTTGAGTTGATAAATGGTCGAAGGTCAAAGGTCGAAAGTCGAAAGACACGGCGCTATCATAGTTCTCCTTTGGTGGAGAGTTTCATGAATTCGTCCAGGTTACAGATCATATCATAGGAATATCTGATAAATAGTTTGCCTGTTTCATAGTTTGTGAAAGGGTTGGCTGGCAATCCGAGCGCTAGTTTCACCAATGCTTCCGGGAGGTTTTGCCCGGCTCCCACGGCAAGGTATACCCATGCTGGCAGTCTTGGGTTGATCTCTATTAGATAAAACTCATTCTTGTCGGTTCGTATCAGTTCGAGTTCCATCCCGCCGCGCCATCGTGTTTGTGATATGATGTGGTGGGTCAGATCCAGCATTCTGCTATCATCAAGGGTGATGCCGCCCCATGCTTTGCCTTTGTCGGTAATATATTGCTTGCGCATGGGTACGGCACCTATTGTGCGGCCATTCCCATCGCCTAATGCAACCACATTTACTTCCGTTCCTTTAATAAATTCCTGGATGATAATCGGAAGTCCCCATTTGGCGCTTATACGGTTAAAGTACATGCTCGCCTGTTCCTTATTCTGAGCGATATAGGCATCATAGAATTTTCCTTTGACAACGAAGGGATACTCTATATCATCCTTTAGCTTTTCAATATCTGACACGGAGCTGATGGGTTTGCTGAAGGGTACCTTTACCTGGTACTTCTTTCCAAATTCAGGCAGGTTGGATTTGTGCCTTTCTTCAAACTGCTTCATGGTTGGCAGGAATGTTTGAATTCCAATGTCACGAAGCGTGTTCTCTGCTTTTATGAAGGTATATAACTCTGAGTCGAAGTTAGGAATCAGTACGTCGATATGTTCCTGTTCATTGATTACCTTAAGGCGTTCCATCAGGGCGTCAGAACCTTCTGAAGGATAGGGTACTTTATAGGTTTTGTCGACCAGCTCGTGCATATAGGCACCTGGTTCAAGATTCTCGTAGGCCAGTCCGACGATACGTACGTCAAAATCCTTTGAGTCGCGAATGCCTCTGATCACTGGGATTCCGGGACCTGGGCTGTCTATGTTGTTCAGACCTGATGCGGCGATGGTAACTTTAATTTTCTCCATTTCCTTCGATGATCTGGTGGTGTTTAAGCATGGATATGAAGTCGTAAAAATACCTTTCAAAGGCACTCTCCACCACGTCGTACATGGAGGTAATATGCGAGGTGATCTCAGCCTGACTTTTCCCTTCCTTGATCATTCCGAGAATCTCAATACCCATCGGGTTGAGTGTGAAAGAATCACCTGTTGAAGGGTCAAACAGAAATCCGGTATCACTGATGGCGATGTTTTTTTTGAGTTGCATGGTTGTATTTATAGTTTTAACAGATACTTAGATGTGAATACCCGTTGAAAGTTTAAAAGTTTAAAAGTTTAAGAGTTTAAGAGTTGAGGAGTTTAAGAGTTGAGGAGTTTAGGAGTTTAGGAGTTGAGGAGTTTAGGAGTTTAGGAGTTGAGGAGTTGATTGTGAATAATTTTGTGTTCTGATTATAAACGCGTTATGTTGCATTATATTATAACCCACAATCCAATAGCTATGACGATCAGTGAGCCAAGATATATTGCCCAGAGTTTTTTCGGGCGGGCGGGATTTTTACCAAACAGTCTTATGGTGATCTCATACATTCTCACCCGGTTCTTCGAGACAAATGCATAGAAGTGGTCAGAAGCGATTCGGAAAGGCCAGAAGTTATTGTACAAAGGCATAATCCATTTCCACTTGTTGCCGTAGTGGTGGAGGGCCTGAAATACAGCGGCGGGGCCGGTGTAGATTCTGCCGTCGGTGTCGATAAAGCGTATGGCTTGTTTGAAATATTTCAGATCAATATCAGGGAAATCCTCGTATACTTCCTGAAAGGGGATATAGGTGATATGATCACCAGTCATGATCTTCCATTTTATGACCCAGTAGTGGCAAAAGCCGCAGTTGCCATCCCAGGCCATGACGGGTTTCTCTTTGGGGGGGTAAGTTGTTTTGTCTAATTTGTTGAACATGAAAGTATTATATTTGTTTGTGCGATGCACTTGTGCAGTTTTTTCGCACAAACAAATATATTAAAAAAATCAGATATTTTCAGACGAGTTGTTTTGATCTTTTCTGACCCATTTGACGTTCGGGTCACAAAAGAACATAAATAAATGTATTAGGGTAGCATTGACACGACACTAGTCAAGTGGCAGTTTTTGGGCATTATCTTTCAACCACTGTTCAAATGATCTGATTTCGGGGTTAAGCTCTTTGGAATACTTCACATCCCGCACCTCGTTACAAACTGTCTCGAAGTCGCGGTAAAACTGGAACATGTTTCCAAGGTCTTCGGCACCGGGAAACCCTAATGAGCGGTATTGATCAGGATTTATTTCATAGTACGACACATCTTGTCCTATTGCTTTAGACAACAAGCCGGCCATTTCATTGATGGTAAGCTGATCGCCGGCCACACCAACGGTTTTCCCGATGAGTTCTGACCCTTTTTTGAAAATTCCGTATGCACATTTGCCAATGTCTTCTGCTCCTATGCCTGCCATTTTTTTGTCTCCCAGAGGAAAAGCAATGGAATACGTATTATCGTCATTTTTCTTGGGTCCCATCCCAAAGTAGATCATGTTTTCCCAATAGAATGACGCATACATAAATGTGGTGGGCACTCCCAGGTCTTTAAAGAACCTATCCGATTCGCCTTTTGCATCAAAATGAGGCACTTTGTATTTTTCCTGTAAGGTAGGCATGCTATCGTCGTCTAAAGGCACCCATTTGCGGGTATCTTCGAGTGAAGACCAGATCACATGCTGCAGCCCGGCTTCTTTTGCTGCTTCGGCCATATTTCTGGCATGAGTCATTTCCTTTTCAGGGGAGAAATGATCCCAGAAAAAGGTAACAAAATAGGCGCCATAAGCTCCTGTAAGGGCTCTTTTAATGCTTTCTTTGTCATCCACATCAGCTGTAACCACCTCAGCGCCAAGACTGGCTAGTGCTTTGGCTTTATCTGAAGATGCATCTCTTGTTACAGCCCTTACAGTGAATTCGCTGTTGTTGTCATTTAATATGGCCCGGGCCAGCCCGCCACCTTGTGCGCCTGTTGCACCAAATACGGTAATGATTTTTTTGTGTGACATATACGATGGTGTTTTAAAAGTTAGTTAATAATATAAATATACATATAATTTGCTATATAGACAAACCAATTATCCATAGGTAATGTTCATCATGATTGTTGAGCTTATGGTTACCGGGGATAACCGCAGAGGGTCGCAAAGTGATTCGCCGAGTCACGCAGTATAGACAGGGCTTGACCTGTCAACGAATCTCTACAGAGTGGCACCGTAGGGACAGGGCTTGACCTGTCCGCACAGGGTA
>SKYG01000319.1 GCA_007128045.1 Bacteroidales bacterium
AACTTCCTCTAAAGGTCTATCAACCGGCCCTTCCACCTGGTCTTTTTTCTGAACTTATTGTACAGTGCTACAGATACAACCACCAGAAACGCCAATTGTTGCAACGGGGCCAAAATAACAGTAACGAATAGCGACTGACGACTTGACAGTGCAACCAGTATACGGAGCATCAAGGCGGCAACGAAATAGTTCACCACGCCCGGCCATCCCCAAACCAGCCATACAGGGATAAATCCTAAGCTGGTAATCAGTGCAAATGCCAGTCCGCCAACCTTGCTGCCACCAAAAAACTCAAACACATTCTTTGAGAACCCAAGAACGGCATCTTTAAAACCGGTGTACATGCGGCACCTGATCATCCCATTGCTAAGCAGGGTTTGTACCTTCATGCCCTTCTGTTTCATCATCCTGAAGATCAGAATGTCTTCTACTTTGTGGTGTTTAACTGCCTCATGAAATTGGTGGCGGCGGTATATCGCTGCATCAAATAACATAAACTGCCCGTTGGCGGCAGCGAATGATGGCCAGGATGAAACACGGGTAAGAACCAATGGCAGCAAGCTTACCAGTATCCAGTTCATTAATGGCACGGTAATCCGCTCTCCAATACTTTTCATTACCTGCTGCGGAAAGATGGAAAGCAAGGCCAGCTTATGTTTTTTAAGGTGTGTGAGTGCTGTTTTGATCAAACCATTATTGATGCCAACATCTGCATCCAGGAATAGCAGGTATTGTCCTTTTGCTTCTGAGGCAAGCTGGTGGCAGGCATGGTTTTTTCCCAGCCATCCGGCGGGCAAGGTGTTGCCCCTTAGCAGCTTAAACCTGCTGTCCTGTCGACACCATCCATTCACGATGGCCGCGGTATTATCATCCGACATATCGTCATAGACGATTACCTCGCAAATGGTGGGATCACCTGATGGATGCAGCGCAGAAAGACTTTCCAGTAGGTTTCCAATAGTCATTGCCTCATTGCGTGCAGGAATCAGCACAGACACCCCGTGTTTATCAGGCAGTGTTCCAGGCTTGGTTGTTTCATTATTGTGGGATGGCTCTGGAGTTGGATTTGTTAGGCTGTCATCATCCTGCAGCCAGGGTCTGCTGATCAGGTTAAACAGAGCAACCAGCAAACGGAGACCCAGAAAGGCGACAATAACTATGGCTAGCCAGTACATCATGGCTTAAAGGTCGTTTTGTTTTTTCATAGTATCTGCGAGAAATTCATTATATGCCGTTTCCACTGATACAGCATCCGGAAATGATCTGTCGATGGTACGAAGCCAGGTTGTCAACCTTGGTTTGGGATGTTCAAAGTAATCGATGAGGTTGGCCATAAACACTACCCGGGTAGTCTCCGGGGCATGTTTCAGAATTCGGAACCATCCTTTCTCAAACGACACCGGGAAGGTATACAGCGATTGAAACTTTCCCTGTGGAAATAACAATACCAGGTTTCGTTCGTCATGAAGCAGGTCGATGGCATAATCCAGGCTTTCAAATGCATCGCGGTGGTTCTTTCTGATAGAAAATGCACCCATCCTGCTGAGAAACATGTGGGTCTTCAATTGCTCTTCGAGCATCATGATATGAAAGCGTCGTTTATAGGTTTGTTGGTTCATGCGCCTTGCCCAAAACCCATCCCACCAGCTAAAATGGTTTCCGATCATCAGGATAGAGCCTCCGGGGTCACCGGTTTCTCCTGCAATATGATGAGAATGAAACTGAGCACGAAGCTTCCATCCGATATAAGCATCGAAAGAAACCTCATAAAACGTATGGTGTCTGGCCTTTATCATCAAAAATATATGCTCGAAACGTTACACAATATACCTAGCCTGTTGGCGAATTAAACGATCACATTCAACACCAGAAAAAAGGCTGTCTGCACCCCCAGAAGCCAGGCAGCAACCTGATTTTGCGTTTTTATCTTTGACAGATTCATCATCCCAAGAAACACCAGGGAGATCACAAACCAGGCGATGTAATTCTGGAGTGGAATATCGCCACCGCCCCAGCTCCACATATCCAGACGGATGGCCACCGGCTCCATGATGATGTCGTACACCACCATCATCGATGCTCCTGTAAGCACTTTTGTCCACCATGGCCACTGCAGGTTTTCAAAAAGGGTATGGACACAATATATCAGCATGATCCAGTTGACTCCGATCATCAGTGGTGTGTCAAAAAGCTTCACTCCCAGGGCTCTTCCATAAGTATACTCACCGAACACCTCTCCTGTCAAAACACCTGCCACCTCTACCAGGTAACCAAGAATGGCAATTAAAGCAATAATTATCACATGCCTGTGTCTCCAATCTTTATGATGGAGCAGCAACAAGGTCATGCTCAGCAAGAGTGAAAAAGGCATGAGTGTGATGAACAGCTCCCTGCTATGGGGAACACCCAATCCGATAAGTCCTACGATATAGTAAATAATGAAAACCTTAATGGTCAACGACGGTTTAAGCAATGGGCTCATGTGTTTAAAATTTGTCATAAAGTCTGAAAGTCATAAAGTCTGAAAGTCTGAAAGTCGAAGGTCAAACAGTTATTTCCTGGTCTACAATTTTTGCAGAGGCCAGACATAATGGGATGCCACCTCCGGGATGCACGCTTCCTCCTGCAAAGTAAAGGTTTTTGAGTTTCTTTTTAAAATTCGGATGGCGGTTAAATGCTGCAAACATCCCGTTTGAGCTCAGGCCATATAAAGATCCGTTGGTTGATGCTGTGTCTTTTTCTATACTCCTGGGATCGGCCATGGCTTCTGTAACGATATGCTGTTCGATGTCGGTTTCAAACATGCGGTTGATCTTCCTGATGATGTTTGTTCGTGCTTCTTTGACCAAGGCATCCCAGTCCTGACCGGTATTCTCCGGAACGTTGATCATCACATACCAGTTCTCAGCGCCTTTGGGTGCATCGGTAGTTACTGCCTTGGAACTGATGAAGATATATATGGTAGGATCCGGTGTGATGCTTTTGGTATCGAACAAGTGGTCGAATTCTTTTTTATAATCGTCAGCGAACAGGATGTTGTGCAAGCCAAGCTTATCAAAATGATTATGTATACCCCAATAGAATATAAGCGCTGAACTGCTTCTTTCCTGCTTAAGCTGTCTGGCCGGAATTGTTTCACCGGGGAGCAGGTGTTTATACAGCTTAGCCACGTCTACATCACTCACCACCAGATCGTAAGGAAGTATTTCTCCATCGACAATAAGTCCGGTAACTTTTTTGCCCCCATCGAATGGCCACCATTTTTTATGTCGTTTATTGTGGGATGGCCGGGGCGATGTTGTGTAAGGACTGTCATCAAAAATAATCTCTTCCACCTTGCTGTTGAAACGAAACTCTACCTTCATCTCTTCGGCCAGCTTGCTAAGGGAGGCGACGATGTCGTACATTCCCTTCGCGGGAAACCAGGCACCCAGGTTATGCTCCAGGTGGGCGATCACATTCAGGGTGGCCGGGGTTTTATAGGGGCTGGATCCATTATAGGTGGCATAACGGTCGAAAAGCTGGACGATCTTGGGGTGCCGAAACCATTTTTTATTGCGGCGGTGCATGGTGGTGAAAGCATCCAGCTTGTGAAGATTCACCAGAGAACGCCTGTAGGCTGGCTTGAGGAAGTTGGCAGGGCGGTGAAAAGAGTTGAACATAAATACGTCGGCGGTGAGGTCATATAGTGTGCGGCACTTGTCCAGAAATCGTAGTGTCGTTGATGACTCAACGCCTGTCTTTTCGTGCAATTCATTGGCAAACCGATGGGTGTCGCTCCATGCAGTTACATGGGTGCCGTCTGGCCAGAAATACTTGCATGAAGCCTCCAGGGGAACATAGTTAAAATAATCACGCGGATTTTTCCCGCAGAGAACAAACAGTTCATCGACCAGTTCAGGCAGGGTGAAAAGGGAAGGACCGGTGTCGAAACGGAACGCATCAAGCCTGATCTCGGAAATCTTTCCTCCGGCCTTTGGGGATTGCTCAAACACCGTAACCTCGTACCCTTTTTTTGCCAGACGAATGGCTGAAGAAATTCCACCAATGCCTGAACCAATTACCGCACACGTTTGTTTCATATTTTTATAAATTGTCTGAAAGTCTGAAAGTCTGAAAGTCTGAAAGTCAAAAGTCAAAAAGCTGAACGAAGCGAAGTCCCGAACGCATGTTCGAGATCACACCCACTGCTCATAAATGCGTTTGTGTGTCAAATATTTTATATGGTGATTTCATCCATGTAAATATAGTTAATCGGGATGAGAGTTTATGAATTAAACGACGAATATGCATAACAGTTCAACAGATACGTATATTTTTTTATATATTTACCACTCTTTAGAAACCCATCTAATGAACCGAGCCATGACAAGGTTTTTAAATACGAATGAATATGGACGATTGGGGCTTACCAGACATTTCGACTTTCAGACCTTTTAAAATTTTATTAACTTATGAAAAAAACACTTGTAGTAGGAACAGGTTTGGGAGCGATCACCACGGCCTTGCGGCTTGCCCGCCGCGGATACCAGGTTGAGATGGTTGAGAAATACCATCAGGCCGGGGGACGGCTCAACCAACTAAAAAAAGATGGGTTTACATTTGACCTGGGGCCTACCTTCTTCAGCATGACCTACGAGTTTCAGGAGTTCTTCAAGGATGCAGGAATTGACCAGATGCCGTTCAGATTCAGGGAGCTGGATGTGCTCTACACCGTGCACTTTCGTGGTTCCGAAAAAAAATACAGGATCTATCGTGACCTTGACCTGCTGGCAAAGGAGTTTGAGGAGGTTGAACCCAACTTCAAAGAAAAGATGGAGCGATTCCTGGCGAGTGCCGAACGGTTCTTTCATGATACGGAGTACCTGGTGTTGAAGAAGAATTATGACTCAATATGGCACTACCTGCTCACTCTGGTAAGGGTTCCCATGAGACATTCACCAAAACTCCTGCGTTCTGTATGGAGCGAGATGGAACGGTATTTTGAGTCAAGAGAGGTGAAAGAAATCTTCTCTCTGGTGGCATTCTTTCTGGGGGCCACCCCATTTGACACACCGGCAATATATACGATACTATCCTACACTGAATTGGTTCACGATGGATACCATAATGTGGAGGGTGGCATGTATAAGATTGTGGAAGGACTGAAGAAGGAGTTGGATCTTGCAGGGGTACGTGTTCATTACAACACTGAAATTGTAGATTACAAGTATGAAGGTAACAAATTAGCGGCCCTGATCGATCAGAACGGAAAAGAATGGACGGCCGACTTGTTTGTTATTAATGCTGATGCGGCCTGGTTCAGACATAAAATATTTAAAAGAAAGAAGTATTCAGAGCAAAAAATGGATAAGCTGAAATGGACATTGGCCCCATTTACCATGTACCTCGGGTTAAACACCAAGATCAAAGACATCCCCTTGCATAACTATTTTCTGGGAAACAACTTTGAAGAGTATTCTGGCAAGATATTTAAGAATAGCATTAAACTAGACCAGCCTTATTATTACGTCAATGTGGTGTCGAAGTCAGACCCCGAGGCAGCTCCTGAAGGCTGTGAGAGCTTATTTGTGCTGTGCCCGGTACCTGACCTGAGGTTTAAGCCCGACTGGTCAGACCGTGATGAGATAGCTTCAAATATCATCACTGATCTGTCGGGACGGATTGGCTTTGACCTGGAAAAACATATTGTATCACAAACTGTTTTGACACCAGTTGAGTGGCGTGATGCTTTTAACTTGTACAAAGGCAGCGGCCTCGGACTGGGCCACGACCTGGATCAGATTGGCGGCTTCAGGCCTAAAAATTATGATGAAGCGTTCAAAAACGTATTTTATGTGGGTGCCTCCACTGTTCCGGGTACCGGACTGCCCATGGCTGTAATCAGCTCTAAACTGGTTGTTGAACGAATTACCAAAGCATATGGATCTGTACACACGTAATGCGCTTGAATGTAGCGAGATAACAACTAAAAACTATAGTACCTCCTTTTCCATGGGGGTACGTATTCTGGATAAGAAGTTCAGGGCTCCTATTTATGCGATCTATGGATTCGTACGATTCGCAGATGAGATCGTCGACACCTTTCATGACCAGGACAAGCAACAATTGTTGTCGGATTTTAAGGCACAAACATACAATGCCATAGAAAAGAAAGTGTGCACCAATCCCATCCTGCACAGCTTTCAATGGGTAGTAAACAACTATGGGATAGAAAGGTCGCTCATAGATGCTTTTCTGAAAAGCATGGAGATGGATTTATATAAGAAAACCTTTTCGCTCGAAGAATACAAGGAATATATTTATGGGTCTGCCGAAGTGGTGGGGCTCATGTGTTTGAGGGTGTTTTATAAAGACCAGGATGAGGAGTACCAGCAGTTGTTGCCGGCAGCAAGGAAGCTGGGAGAGGCTTTTCAGAAGGTGAATTTTCTCAGAGATATGCGGTCTGATCAACTGGAGCGAGGCCGCGTTTATTTTCCTGAAGTTGATTTTGACAATTTCACCAAAGAAACCAAAGATAAAATAGAGCTTGATATCTGGGATGACTTTCAGGGGGCATTCCCCGGGATAAAATCGCTGCATAAAGAGGCCCGGCTGGGGGTGTACCTCGCTTACAGGTATTACCTGGAGCTTCTGAAAAAAATTCAGGATGAGGATCCTGACCAGCTGCAGGAAAAGCGATTCAGGGTCAGCAATCAAAAAAAACTCTTGCTGCTTCTGAAATGTTTTTTAAGAAATAAGTTCGGATGGATGTAATCGTTATTTTTGTTGTATGAACAACAGGGAGGTTTTCGTTACCGTAGATCCATCCGCGGGTTTCTGTTTTGGTGTGGAAAGAGCTGTTATCATGGCCGAAGACGCATTGGATCATGACCATCCGGTGTATTGTCTCGGGGAGATGGTTCATAATGATGAAGAATTAAAACGGCTGCAACGTATCGGCCTGCAACATGTTGATCGAAAGGAATACAACAAACTCTCCGGACAAACGGTGTTGTTCAGAGCTCATGGAGAGCCTCCCGAAAGCTATGCGCATGCAGCAAGACACAAGCTGAATATCATTGATGCATCTTGTCCCATTGTGAAAAAGGTTCAGCAACGTATTAAGGCATCCTATGAAGAAGGTGCTTTTATTATGATCTACGGCAAGCCAGATCACCCTGAAGTGATAGGACTGAATGGGCAAACCGGACACCAGGCACTTGTCGTAGAAAGTGCCGAAACCCTGAACCTGGAATCGATCCCCGAAGAGATTTGCCTGTACAGTCAGACCACACAATCATTGCAGGGTTTTCATAAACTGGTGGAAGCACTTAAAAGAGCCGGGAAAAAAGTTGATGTTAATCATACGATCTGCCGGCATGTTTCCAACCGGTTTCCACAGGTAAAGGCATTTTGTGAACAGTTTGACAAGGTTGTATTTGTTGGCGGAAGACGTTCATCCAATGCACAATCTCTGTATGAAACTGCCCGCGAAGTTAACCTTAACACCTGGTTTGTTTCCAGTCCTGAAGAAGTTAACATGAACTGGTTTAAACCTGGTGATCGTATCGGCATCACAGGCGCCACCTCAACACCACCATGGCTGTTGTCAGAAGTAGCAGAAAAGATACATCAACATTTCAGTCAGCACCACTAACTCCTCAACTCCTCAACTCCTCAACTCCTCAACTCCTCAACTCATTTGCTATGTTATCAATCTACACCGACGACCATTACATGAAAGAGGCTTTAAAGGAAGCACAAAAGGCGTACGATGCCGGTGAGGTGCCTGTTGGTGCTGTTGTGGTCTGTAACAAACAGATTATCGCACGCGCCCACAACCTTACTGAACGTTTGTGTGATGTGACGGCCCATGCAGAGATGCAGGCCATTACTGCCGCTGCGAACGCGATAGGAGGGAAGTACCTGAATGATTGCACGCTGTATGTCACGATTGAACCGTGTGCCATGTGTGCAGGCGCCCTGTATTGGTCGCAGGTTGGTAAGGTGGTGTATGGTGCTGGCGATGATAAAAAAGGATATACGACAATTTCTGACGCACTCATGCATCCCAAAACCATTATAGAAAAAGGCATCATGGCTGAAGAGAGCACAGACCTCATGCAACGCTTCTTCCGGGAACGCAGAAGAACATGAATCGGCCATTCTCGGTCTGTAGGGGATCTCTCGCTTCGCTCGAGATGACAGGGTGCTATGAACCCGCCGTTCTTCTAATTCAGGTACTCTTTGCTGATCTGGTTGAATGTGGGTATTCGTCTGTGGGGCCATTTGGCAATTACCACACCATCTTTTAGGAGCAGCAGTCCTGGATTGGAGCGGATAATGGTTTTCAGGGCTATGGCATCCGACTGATAGAAAGGATAAGGGGTTTGGTACTCATGTCTGAAGGCGTCGATGTTCTCAAAAGACGCACCGGTAAGCACAAAGAATGGGTAGCCGTGGTTTTCAGCTTCCAGGGCTAAGGGGTTAATTTTTCTTACAAAGGTTTTTGCCCTGGTTGTTTCCAGGTTGTACGCAACCACCATAAACTGGTAATCCTCTTCATAAAGGATAGGCTCTGTCAGGTCAAAGCCAAATTCATCCTCAATATAAAAATTGGTAATTGGAGCTTCTATAAAGGGTTGAGTGACTTCTCTTCGCTGATCTTTGTATGTCCACAGAGCACTCCATTCAGGGTCATCCCAGGGGTAGTCATTTACCGGATATTCGCTGGTTTCTCCGGTTTCCTGGTTCTCGAAGATCAGATAGGTGTCTGCTACCTCTTCCGTAGGTGTCAGCTTTTCGCGTATGTCGTTACCTACCTTCCAGGGCCGGAAGTCTATAATGGGGAGGTAAGCCAGGCAATAAAAAGAAAGCCCGACAACCATTAACGAGGTAGCACCCACAAGATACCAGTCTTTGGTTTCTGACCAAAGGGGGCGTATCTTTTTACGATATACAAATACCAGGATGGCTGCCGCCAGAATAAACACGTTTTTATAGAATGTATCCCAGTTGCTGATGATGATGGCATCGCCAAAGCAACCACAGTCGGGAACCGGGTCGGTGAGTGCGATATATAGTGTTAGTGGGGTGAAAAAGCCCATAAATAGCAAGGCTCCCCAGGCGCTGTATCGCATCTTTAACCCCATCAATACTGCAACACCGATAACCAGCTCAAGGCTGCTCATCAGGATTGAAAGTGGAAGTGCGGTTGGAAATAACCAAGGCGTTTCAAAGGCAAGAAAATAGTCCTGAAACTTATAGGCAGAACCCAATGGATCTATGACCTTAACAAATCCCGAGAAAATGAATACAAGCCCGAATAGAATCCGGGCGGTCCACAGCAGATATTTCATAACCCGCAGGTTGCGATTTTACCAGGCATTATCTTTCTACAATCTCTCCCTGAATCCGGAATACCGCTGTTGGGTTGGTTTCACTGTTTGACGTGACAGTTACCGTACGGCTGATTCGTTGCGCGCGGGGAGCAAGGTTAAATTCAATGTTGACAACCCCTTTTTCTCCAGGGGCGATGGGTTCGCGGGGCCATTGGGTAACCCGTGTGCCGCAGCATGCCCTGACATTACTCAACACCAGCGGTTGGCTTCCGGAGTTGGTAAAAGGAATAGCCAATTTAGTATTGGGCATACTATCAACATAGGCAGTTCCGTAATTGTGGGCAGGGTTGTCAAATTTAAGCTCCGGCCCGTTAGTTTTTTCTACTACCGGGTCTGAGGCAAAACCCATGAATGAAATCAGCAACAAACTGCATACGAATGAAAAGATCTTTTGGCTCATAATAACAAAAATTTACGATTTAACAGACACAAATATACTAACAGAAGTGGGAAAAAACACTCCTATGATTGTTTTTTAACAAAAATTGATCCAAATTGTTTATGTCTGGTCGGGTTTTTTCCCTGCAACAACCTTTGCTACAACACGTATTATATTGGTAGGTTGATCAGGATCATTTGATGTTGCGGTGATTGTCCTGCTGATATTCTGCGGAGTTGGATTTAACCGGAACTCAATGCTGATCGTACCTTTCTCCTCAGGGTTGAGGGGTGTGTTGGTCCAGCTGGTGATACGCGTCCCACAGCAACCTTTAACGTGAGATACAACCAACGGCTGATTGCCTGTGTTGAAAAATTCAATGTTGACCTTCATCGTTGGCTCAAGTTCGTCGATGTAAAGAGTGCCCAAGTCAATCATTGATGTAGAGTAACTAAATTTCGGACCAGCTTGTTGTCCGAAAAGCATGGTGGTGCCAAGCACCAGAATGCAGAAAAGAATTGAAAGCCTTTTCATACCATTCATTGTTTTTGTTAGAGAACCTGGTGAATTAGAAATTTGAGAGAATATAAATGTTAGAACATTAAAAAAATTAAGAAAACGCGCAAAGGGAATAGCAGTATCTCTCGATAATTCTATCAATGTTAAAAAAGT
>SKYG01000340.1 GCA_007128045.1 Bacteroidales bacterium
ATCATAATTACTCTCCTTTGTTGTGAGTTATGAGTTGCGGGTTGAAAAAATTGTTCTTTTTCTCAGCGCTTTGTTTTAGGTTGCGGGTTACCATTCCTCAAACCTTAGGTCAAGTTCCGGATCCTGACGTTGAACCAGGGTATCCAGGACATGGTATTGTACGCCAGATTTTGTGTAGGTGTAATCCAGAAAATATGTTTTGCTCTCTGAGCTGAAACGTCCTGCACTGCTATTAATCGTAACAGTTGGTTCTGCAGATTCCAGGCTTACAGTCTTGTCAGATCCGATAGTCAATCTCAAAAAATTCCTTGGGCTTGTTGGCTGTATATTTGCGGTGGTTTTCGTCTCAACCTGATGGGCACTCAGTGTTTCGAGATACCAGACGTCACTCTTGTTCATGCTTTGATCTGTAAATGTAACTGTATTCACTGTATTTCCGGTTGCATCCTTTTCGTGCTGAACACCTCTTCTGTAATAAAAACCGCTGTACTGGCTAATGTATTTCACTACCAGTATGGTATAATCCTTTGCCGGTGAATCAGCGCCTCCGGTAAGTATAGAGTCGGCAGAAGTTTCGTATATTCTCACTGGCAACGCATAGGTGGGCTTCAAGGCATCAGGGTCGGAAGTAAACAGCTCATGGTTAATGGTCACGGTAACATCACCTATTAAACGACCGGGTTGAACGATAAAGGTACCTTCATTGCTCAGAGAGTAATACGACTCAGGTAAAAGAGTGAATACCCTGTTCCCGACAATATCAGGGTCGGTTAGCAATTCGGGTTCTAAGCGAAACCTGACCCACTCCTCATTATTATTCTCCCTCAAACCTGCCAACACAACTCCCATCTTGAACTGCATATCCTGATCTCTGGATACCACTGTACGTAAGGGCTTCTGGGTGCCAAAATAAACAATGGGGATATTGTCAAACACATATTCCTCATATTTTTCACATGAGGCCATCAAGCAAACAACAAGGCCTACGATTGAAATAAATTTAAACACTTTCATATTCTTCTTTTTTTTTAGCGACCAAACCAACCTCTGTTATCTTTTAAATTCGGATTTTTTATCAATTCACTGTATGGAAGTGGTAAATAATAATATTTTGGATCATCGAACAAGCGTTCCTCAACGATGACAGTCTCACCATTGGGATCGGTGCCCTGATATACAAAACCCTCACTGGTTTTTGTTACCACACAGCCCCTGACAGGTTCATCAAGTGGAAGCAGCCACCGTCTCATATCAAAGTACCTCATGTTTTCAAATGCAAATTCAAGCCTGCGCTCATTCTGAATAAGCTTTCTGAACGCCTCCTGCCCTCCGATAGCAACTGATATCAGATACGGGTCAGATGAAATTGAAAGAGATTTTCCACGGATATCTGTTATTAGTGATATGGCAGTATGTGTGCCAGCTCCTTGCAAAGCAAAGAAGGGCCCTACCGCTTCATTAAGTGCTTCAGTCAGGTTAAAATACACCTCACTACGGCGCAACAACGCATGCATATGCCTGTCGTTGCTCCCCTGGATTGGATTTAACATGTCTGGTGCAGCTGATAACCACTTCCTGAGGTAATAACCTGTGCGGGTGTTCCGATAGTCAGAACCGGCAGCATCACGTCCATAGGTTTCTGTTTCGCTATCGTAATAGATTTCAAGGGGCCTGTTATCGAACACCCTGCCATTATAATATACCGTAAGTGCCAATCTGGGATCACGGTTTGCATAAGGATCCTGCGGGTCATAATTTGACTGGGCGTGATCGATCGGATAACCCCTGGAATCATAGAACGCATCCACCAGGTTTTGAGAAGGATTCGCACGTCCTTGCCCGAAGAATGCGGGCGGGTAGTTCCTTGACTCCATATTGCTGTTGTTGAAGTGTATCCTGAATAAAAAGTCGGTAGGAGTCACAGCAGGGTTAAAGTTTGCTGCTGTCAAAGCAGTAAAGCTGCCAAGCTGGCCTTCATTGATAGCCCTGTAAGCAGTGATGGCGGCGCGCTGCCATTTCCTTTGAATCGAATCTGCTGAAATGGCATAGCTGCCCTGTGGCTGAAATGCAGGACTTGCGGCCATGGTATGTACGCGTGACTTCAAGGCCCAGGCAGCTTTCTTGTTAGCACGCCCAAACTGGGAGTTGCCAATTACACGATCAGGTCCTGCGTATGCCAATGGAAGGTATTTGATGGCTGAATCAAGGTCATTGGTGATCTGCTGCACACATTCTTCATAGGTATTTCTATGCAAACCCTCCACAGTCTGAAGGTCATTCATGCTAAGATTCTTTGTGATGATCACATAACCCAGGGCTTGTCCGTCTTCGGAAATGCCTCCATAAATACGTAACAGCTCCATGCCCCACCAGGCCCTCAGGAAATAGGCTTCACCAAGCAAACGATTCCTCATCGCCTGTTCCACTTCATCATCCACGACACTATATCTGATGCTGTCGTTCAATCCATTCTCCAAGAACAAATGAATATTGCGAAACTGATTATAGGCAGTGTTCCAATTGCCAATTGGGTTGCTTTGATTGCTGAGGCTACCAAAAGCCAATGAATACAAACCTGAGCTGAAATCATTGGTTACCGCATCGTCAGTGGCCACATCCAGAAAATTGTTTCCTGACCAATGATCCCATTGTGTCATAATGTTGGCATATGCATTTACAAGTACGCCTTCAGCTTTATTGGGCAGACTCCAGGTAAACTCATCACCATATTGATTATCAGGTTTGGTATCTAACATCTTGTCACAGGCTGCAAAAAGCAGGAATACCAAAAAAACGGATAGTAATAGTTGTGATTTCATTCCTATATATGTTTTACTCATTTTCATGCTTCAGGATTTTAAAGAGTTACAGAAACTCCTGCAGACAGGGAGGTCAGTACCGGGTAATTGCCCAGGCCGGAGTTCAGGGCTTCAGGATCCAGACCCTCAACTTTTGAAATGACAAACAAGTTGCTGCCACGTACATACAGCTTAACCCTGCGGGGTATGGCAACCACCGAAACGTTATCAAATGTATAACTTAGCTCGACGTTTTTCAGCCTGAAAAAGCTGGTATTCTCTATCCAGAAGTCAGAGTTGACAAAATTATTATTACCCCTTGTGGTAGTCAATCTGGGATAGGTGCCTCCCGGATTATTAACAGGGTGGTATCTGTTGTTAACCATGACAGAATACTTATCTTCCCCCCTGTTCCAGTAGTAGGAGTTATTCAACCAGCTATGCACGCCCAATTGGGCAGTTCCAACCATATACAATCCAAAACCTTTATATTGCAGTTGCAAATCCAGGTTGAAGGTATGCCGGGGATAGCTGTTTCCCAGTTGCTGTCTGTCGCTGTCATCAATCTTTCCATCATTATTGAGGTCAACATAGGCAATGTCACCAATGCCGTAATATCCTAACAGTTGGCGTGGATACCCGTTTAAATCCACATCTTTTCCAAACAACCCATTGGAGACATACCCCATCATGGCATCTGAAGAAAGTCCGGTGGTCCGACGGTATGCATCAGGAAAGTCTATTTCATCCTGACGAAGTATGGTATTTTTGGAGTATATGTGGTTTAATCCTACCGACAATTGGATGTTTCTGTTCCTTTCATGCCATCTCAAACCAGTTTCAAAACCTTTGTTCTCCACCTCACCCCAGTTGATAAATGGGAACATGCCTCCATACAGTTGGGGAAACTGTGAATTTACGAACTGAATAATGTCGTAACGGAACTCATTAAAATAATTCATCTCGAACGACAGCCTGTAGTTCATCGCAATACCCTCCAGCCCGACGTTGATTTCCCTTGACTTCTCCCATTCCAGACCCGGATTACCCCTGAGGGTGTGTATTGTGCGCGGGATATTGGTGCCTGCCGGATCGCCAAAGCTAACGCTTCCGGAGTCTTGCCAGCGGTTTTGATACAGGAAGTGGGGTGTTGCTGCATCATAGCCCAGAATGCCTGCACTTGCCTTCAATTTAAGGTAATCCAAGGCAAAAATGTCCGACATAAATGGCTCTTCAGATACTATCCAGGCAACACCTCCGGTAGGAAAGGTTCTGTAGCGGTTGTCCTTATCAAATTTGTTACTGCCCATATGTGCCACAATAAGTTCGGCAATGTACCTGTTCCTGAACGAATAGGTTGTTCTGAGAACCGTATTGATGTTTTCAATGTTTTGTGAAAAACCCGACAACTCATTCAGTGCATACATATAGCCCAGATCGGCATTCACCAAATGCTCACCAAAGGTGTTCCGGTAATTCACGGCTCCGGCAAAACCAGTGTTTCTCAGGTTATCATCATTACCAAGTCTGAGCTGAGGATCATAGTTTTCCCGTCTTACCTGTTGAAAGATCACGGAATCCTGTCCTTCGGGTGTTTGAACAAAACGCCGGGTGTATACGGTAGGTTGGTTGTTCAAATACTCTGAACCAAAAAAGTAATTGTCAAATGTCACATACGTTTTTGCCGACAAGCCCTGAACCCAATCATTAAAACTGAAATTCAGTCCAAAGTTTGTCTGTCCGCTAAAATACTGATTCTTCGCATAACCACTATATTTCAAGCTTCCCAGTAGGTTGTTAAACTGATTATAACTTGCACCAAGAGCAGGATTTCCAAGTGTATCAGCAGGCAGGTATTCTTCACCGATGGTCAAAGGGTATTCATTGGGCCTGTGTGAGCTGATCGCGCTAAAAAACTGCGCATGATTTAATGAACTACGCTCCATCATTTCAAACCTTCCTGCAACATCCATGTAAGCAGAAATCACATCGTTTACCTGCAGGTCAAGGTTACCTCGAAGGTTGAAACGGTCATTCTGCGGTAATACGCCTTCTGCTTCCAGGCCCCGGGCACCAGTGTAACCGAACAACAACATATACCGGGCATTATCTCCTCCACCTGAGAATTCAGTACTGATCTTGCTTTGGTTGGTGTGGCTCCTTAAAAAAGAATTGTAATAATCTACATCGGGATATCTCAGATCGTGGTTACCTGCACTGTTGCGATACCCCAGAAGGTCTTGTTCAGAATACAATGGTGTCATGCCGTCATTTACACGTGCTTCATTATACAGGAGTGCATATTCGTAAGCATTCAGGAATTCCGGGTAAACTGATGGCAACCCTACTCCATAATCCACGTTCACCTGCATACGGTTTCTGGTCATATCACCACGTTTCGTAGTGATCATCAGCACGCCATTGGCAGCACGTGCTCCATACAGTATCTTTGAAGTAGCGTCTTTAAGCAGTTCGATAGATTCGATCTCCTCAGCGATGATATGATCTATGGGACGTTCGATCCCGTCAACCAGGGTAATAATACCATTTGATGCATCTCTGGACAATCCCCTGATAAACATAGCAGCCGGATTGTTCGACATGCCACCGGCGTTGGTCCTTACCACCAGGCCAAGCCCGTGACCCTGCAAGACATTCGACAACAGCGGTTCTGGTGATGAAGTAAGTTTGCTTCCCTCAATTACACTGACAGCACCTGTCACATATCGTTTGCGCTCCTGCAATTGCATGGGAAGATTCACCACATCCCTGATGCCTGTATGCGGAAGCAGAGGATATAGTGTGATCTTTTCAGGAACACCACGTCGTTCCAGGTCGATAGTAAGGTCCTGATAACCTGATGCCTGTATCTTCAATATATCATTCGCAGCAACAGTAGCTATAACCACTCCCTGATTATCAGAATAGAAGCGCCCATTTCTGGCAATAACCAAGGCCTCTTTTACCAACTTTCCAGAAGGGTCTTCAATCACCAAATGCATATCAATAGGCTGAACTTGATCTCTTTGTATATTCTGCCGGGCAGCCAATGGCATGCTGATCATTGAGCATAAGGCAGCCAGCATCATTGTGGATTTAATAAGCTTTTTGAAATATTGTTTCATGTGTTTAATTTTTTTATTCCTTCGACTTTCGACCTTTGACCTCATGAAATATAATCATACTGCTGTGTGTCAAACATTTTACATGGCGATTTCATGTCTATTATAATTATCTATGTTACCAACCGGGGTTTTGTCTGAGATTTCCTAACTGGTCTGTATGGTCTGCTGCGACCGGGTACCAGTAGTGTCTGCGCTCAAACACCCTGGTTTGCGTTGGTACCGGAACCACCGTGTATTCAAACGACTTTTTTGAAATGTCGGGTTCGCCAGGGGTCAGGTCTCTGACCTGCATTCCTTTTATTGGATAAGGGTCTCCTGGCAGATTAAACAGATCTTCAGCGATCATCCACCTTCGGATATCAAACCACCTGTGGTTTTCATAGGCAAGCTCCACGCCCCGTTCATTTCTGATCCTGTCGCGGAATACTTCTTTGCTGCCTGTAAGTTCATTAAGTACCGGAGGAACACCAGCCCGTGACCGTATCCTGTTGATCGCCTGCACAGCGGTCATACCAAAGCCCTGAGGATCAGCATTGGGGCCATAAGCCTCATTCATTGCCTCAGCATAATCCAGGTAGATCTGTGTGATACGAATGTGATTACAGCTATGGTTATACAAATTATAACCCGGTTTGTTCCATCCTTTGGCTTCAGGTGGAATATACCTTATAAAGAAATATCCTGTGGGAACACTTCTGGTCCAGTTGGAGGAATAATCCTGCCCACCTTCCCAGGTTTCCAGGTAACAGGGCCTGCCGGCAGGATCAAGACCATACGAATGTCCGGGGGGTAATATACTGAGGTAAAAACGCGGATCCCTGTTGGCATAGGGATTATCCATAGAATATCCGGAATTGGGGTGGTCAATGGGATACGACCGTCCATCATTGGGGTTGATCACCTCAAACATATCTACCAGGTTTTGGGTTGGGGTACTCACGGCCCAACCGTAATTTCCAGGTCTGCTTGACCACCGGCTGTTCTGAAAGAAAATGGAGAGGTTCACATCAAAGTCTCTGTTGGTATGATTCAAAAACCACAGGGCTTCATGACTTACATAGTTTGGTCTGTGCCTGAAAATACTGATATAGGCAGAATCTCTTTCATATCCTGTAAGCCCCTCACCAACCAATTTTCTGCCCGGTACTTGTGTGTCGATAAATTGGATCACGTCATGGGCATATTTTGCTGCATCCCTGCTCCACTCCATGTCATATTCAGTGTATTGATTCAATGAATTCACGTCATTGCGCATCAGCGGACTGGCGGCATATAGTGCAGCCATTGATTTCAATGCCATAGCAGCCACCCTATCAGGTCTGCCTTTCTCTGCTTCAGGCCATTCAACCGGCAATAAGGCAACGGCTTTATCAAGGCCTTTTATCAGCCATTCGGTTGATACATGATAGTTTTCACGTTCCAGGTCCATCTGGGAATCGGGTGTGAAGGCGCGGTCAAAGATCGGCATACCGCCCCATCGTCTGATGATCTCGAAATAAAACCATGAACGAAAAAAATAGGCCTGTCCCAACAACTGATCTTTTTGCGCCTGAGTCAATGAGGAACCGGGTACTTTTTCTATAATGGTGTTTGTCACCCGTAACCCATTGAATGCACTTGGGATCACATTCCCTAGCACATCTCCAACATGTGAATTGTCGTATCCGACCTCAGCAGAACCAGGCTGCCTGTACCACTGCCCGGAATTAATAACACTGAAGATAGGGTTGAACTCAAATGTCTGCCCTGCCTCATCCGACATGGTGGCCACATGAGCCCTACGGTTTCTCTGTGCATTCCAGTGCGTAAAGTCATTTACCAGGTTGAAACAGCGGTCAAGATACCCCCGGGTTGACTCAAAATTATCAAAAACCACTTCATCTGTCAGGCCCAGTTCAGGAGAAAGGTCCAGATAGTTTTCACAAGAACCGAAACTAAAGACAGCAACAAGTATTATTACGTTTTTTATCTTTTTCATATACTCTATTTATTTTCCTTTGACTTTCGACCTTCGACCTTTGACCCCATGAATAACAATCATGCGTCTGTGAGTCAAAGCGATTGTCATGGCTCGGTTCATAATATCATTAATTTCCGGTTAGAAAGTAGCTCTAACACCAAGGTTATAACGCTTAACGAGAGGATAGACACCAGCACCGGCAGACTCCGGATCCATACGGCTGTCAAGATCTGTCCAGGTAAACAGGTTATTCCCATTGGCATAAAACTGCAGCCTGACCAGGCCGAAACGCTCCGACCTTGGCACCGTGTAACTTAGTTCAACAGATTTCAGTCGGATATAGGAAGCATCCTGATACACATACGAACTGCCTCTCTGGCTGTAATTTAGGAGATCGCTGGTGGCATGAAGAACAGGTTTTATAGCATTTGCAGCATTATCTGGAGTCCACCTTCCAAGTACATCAGGACCTGCTTTATAGATGCCCAACTCTGCCCTGTGCAGGTCCCACAAGATCTGGCCATCCACATTCTTCGACAGGTTTGAAACCGCGTAAAACATCATGTTCATATCAAAATTGCCATAACCAAATCCAAAGGTCAGGCTATAGGTGTTCAAGGGATAATTCAGGTTTTGCATCACCACCTGATCCTGGTCATCAATGACCCCGTCTCCATTATAATCAACATACATGAAGTCGCCCGGCAATAGACCACCCTGCAAACCTACATTACCTGTTGTGGCGTAATTAAAGATGTCATCAAGGCTGGAATAATAGTCGTGTACCACATACCTTGTTTGCCAACCAATAGGTTTCCCGGCATGTTTGCGGTATTCTTCCATATTCACACCATCGCCGCGAAAAACGATTCTGTTTTCATTGAAAGCCAGTCCGGCTGCCAGGCGGTAACGGAAGTTAGGTCCAATGCGGTCGCGCCAGTCCAGTTCAATTTCAGCACCCTGGTTCTTTGTTTCTCCAACATTTCCTGACGGATCAGCAATACCGAGCCATATGGGCGACCAGACATTCATTAATATGCCTGTGCGTCTCTCTTTAAATACATCGACCTCAATATCCAGCTTATTAAACAAACCAATATTGACACCGACGTTTTGCTTCTCTGAGGTTTCCCATGTTGCATTCGGGTTGGCAGCACCGCCTTCAAAATAAAGCGGGCCATAGTTTGATGGCGTAGTAGCACCTAAGCTAATATTGCCTCCAGTGTTAAATTGCTGGATATAGGCGAACCTTCTGGCACCCCTGTCTACACCCGAAGTGCCATAAGATGCCCTAACCCGCAAATTATTAAGGTACTCGCCGGCAATATTCTTAACAAAAGGTTCTTCTGAGATTCGCCATCCCAAAGAGAATGAAGGAAAGAATCCATAACGAAGACCGGGAGCGAATTTCTCTGAGCCATTGTATGCAGCATTGAACTCAAAGAGGTAACGTTCATTCCAGTTATAGGTAACACGACCCACCCAGTCTTCGCGTCGTTCAGGGATTTTTACCAGGGTGGAATGATTGCCCTGCAGTCCTTCATCAGCACTGCGGCTGAACAGACCCATGGCAGAAATGTTATGTTTATTGAAACTTCTGGCATAATTCATCGACATTTCATAGTAGAAATAGCGTCCAAATCCACCTATAAGCAAGTTGTCGTAAAATGCAGCTGGTGGAGGATTTTGAGCTTCCACATTTGGCCAGCGGGTCTGTTGGAGTAATGGATAGGTACCGTCAGGATTTGGGTTAAGCAGATCATACTGGCGGTTGAAGGTGAAAGGATATTGTTCGCCAAAGTTACCGCCTGCAAATCTCTGAATGCTTGAGGTATGCGCTGATCTTGAAGTAAAGGATACCGTACCGTTGAATGTAAGGCCATCGGTGATAAAGTCCAGGTCCTGCTTCAATTTGACATCTGCAAATCCCTGATAGTAACGATACATACGCTGTCCTTTGTCGAAATCCGCAATTAGATTACCGGTTCCGTCAGGGGCTGAGCCCCAGGAACCATCTGAGTATTTGACAGGAAATTCATTCTGTCCGGCAATGTATAGTGCCTGAAAGAATTGGGCTTGTCCCCATCCATCCTCCTGAAGACCGCCACCGGTAGGATCAATTCGGTAACCTGTCTGGTTCCTGTATCCGATCATACCGGAAAGGTTTACTGACAGCTCTGTGGTTCTGGAAACGTTAAAGTCAAAATTTGAGCGGTAATTATATCGCTGGTAGTAAAATGAGGGGTCATAAAGCTCATTGGGCTTTGTATTGAAGATGTCGCCATCGTTCAGATAGCCCAGGGATGCAAAATATTTCAGGAAATCAGTACCTCCTCTTACATTAATATTATAGTTCTGCTGGTATCCCATATCTTTTACCATCATGTCCCACCAATCAATCTGCGGAAAATAGTCATTGTATGGTCCTGCCTGATGAATATTTTGTCTCCAAAGATCAATCAGAGCATCAGGCACCTGGTCGTTCCAGCGTTTATCATTGGCGAGCGCTTCGTTCCGCATTTCCATTGCCGTTACATAGTC
>SKYG01000205.1 GCA_007128045.1 Bacteroidales bacterium
TGAAAAAACAAAAAACCATTTAAAGCCAGCAGGTATTCACGAATACGCATATTGACCATTTCCGAAAAAGTTCCCTCACGATACACAACAAGGGCATCGCTAATCATTGATCTGAAGAAGGTATCCTGCTCTATCATAGCTTGTTCCATTACCTCTCTGGCCTCAGGGATGAGACTAACAAGTACAGCCACTCCAAGAAAAAATACCGGGATCATGATGAAGACAATGGCCCATACAATGAGGGTTTTGTTTTTCACTTTTCTAAAGAGCATCAATACAAATCCAAGTAGTGCGTAAAACACCAGAATATCTCCGGGCCAAAGCAACAGTACATGTGCGACGCCAATCAGCAGCAGAATGAACAATCGCATGGCGTAAAGCCGTAGTATCGGTATGCCGTCAGAATTCTTTTTGTTAAGGAAAAGCCAGAATCCATACCCAAAAAGCATAGAGAAAAGCACATAAAACTTTCCCTCAAACAAAAATGTGATAAAGAACCGCGCCACCTTGTCGGCAGTGCCTGTCCAGATTGAATTATCAGAAATCAGGGAGGCGATGGGTGAATTGTACCACATCATGTTGACCAAAAGAATGCCGAATATGGCGAAACCTCTTAAGATATCAAGCATCGCGATGCGGTCTTGTTGTAATGTTGGTGCTATTTTGTGGCTCATTTTTCAAAGATTTAAAAAATTATAAAAGCAAAACAACCCGGAAACACCCAATGCCACAAGGGTATACAGGCTGTGATACACTTTTAACAGAGGAAGCCTGTACCCTTTCAGCCAAACCCTGACTGTTGACACCAACAGCAAAGCGCTTAAAATGCCAACCAGCATCATTCCAGTCCCGATGATTGCATCCAAAACAGGATTGGGGTTAAAAAAAGAGTCAGGCAGGCGGTGGGCAGGATTGGGTGCGGAGTTTGCCATAAACAGTATAATGGTGAATAGCAAGGTGGCGGCATGAGCAATAATCAGCCGGTTGCCCCAAAGCAAATTGCCTTTGAACGGGGATAAACCTTTCTTAAACCGTCTGAATATAACACGAAACCCGAAAAACAGCAGGCTCATGAGCGCCATAAACAATGTCGTGATAAACACCAACCCTGCTGTCAGGGTTCTTTCGTACCATCGTGTTTTTATGAATGTCATCGGCCCGTCGGCAACCAGCATCAACCTGCCATCCGGGGCTTTGGTAACCAACAGATACTCCATATAACCAAACGGATAGTCCTTGTTGACATTATTGGTTTTGTACATGCCTGGCTTAACTTCGTTGTAAGAATAATCCATCCCATACAGATTAAAAGACAGCTCTTTATCACCAGCCGCTTTAAGATGCAGACTGCCAATCATCAGGTTAAGGATCCTGTCGGATGATGTGCGCATACTTCGGCTTTGATGGTATTCTCCTTGCAGGTCAGCAAGGCTTACTTCCACAAGTGGATTGTGATCCTTATACCGGATATCTTTGGTGGAAAAGAATTTGCTCACGAAATTGTGAATAATATGTGCATGTCCTGACCAATCGCCTCCGCTATAGGCAAAGAAAAGACCAATTCCTTTATCGGGCAGGATATAAAACCCCGAGTCGAAAATCGTAGAACTACCACTATGAGAGATGACTCTGTGCCCATTTACATTCAACTCTATCAAGCCATAGGTCATCCCTGTTAACAGAGGATGAAAAGTAAATTGCTGTGTGTGCATCATATTCATGGTAGATTCTCCGAGTATTCTGCCAAAAGCATTTCGTCCGTCGTTCAGATGAGCTTGAAGCAGCAGAGCCATGTCAAAAGGAGTTGTGCTCAGCCCTCCTGCCGGGGCCGGCATATGTTCAAAGTTACCAGCATGAAACTCTCCGTCAACCCATCTGCTGGCAGTAACCATCCGTTTTTCAAGTACTATATCGAGAGGTTGCTCAAAAGAGCTGCCATTCATTCCCAACGGCATGAATATATGCTGTTTTACATATTCCTCAAACCGCATCCCACTGACACACTCTACAATATAGCCGGCCAATGACGTGCCCCAATTGGAATAAGCCATTACCGTACCAGGTGGGTATATGCGCGCCGGAACCTTGTTTAGCAACTGTTCTTTCAGTGAAGGCTGCGGGTTAAAGCTGAACAACCCTTCAAGCACATCCTCATAACCTGCCGTATGAGTCAGAAGGTGACGCAGGGTGATGGGCGAAGGATCCTTCCCCTTATAGAGAATCTTATGGCGTAAGTCTATATCAAGATATACCGAAACATCAACATCCAAATCGACCAACCCCTTCTCATAGAGCTGCAATATGGCGGTCCATGTAAAAATTTTTGAAACCGAACCCGTACGAAAAAGATGCCGGTCTGGGTTAACCGGAACCAGGCTGTCTGTATCCGCGTAGCCATATCCCTGTAAAAGAACCATGCGATCGGCAGTTACCATAGCCACTGCGGCATTCGGAATATGGTTACTACTAGTATAATCAAGCATTTGTCGATGCAGAAAATCTGCCATTTCAGGGTAATTCGTGTCACCCGTAGCGTATGCATCAACATTTGTGCACAGCAACAAGCCAATGGCAGCTATCGCAACAAACATCGTTTTTAATTTGACATGCATGGTATCAGATATATTATAGTTGCTCGGACAGAAAGTATTTATAACCCATCGCAAATATCGATCTTTTCATTATTTCCTGAAAGTTATTCTGGATGAATGACTGAAATGATTTCATGAAACGACTAAATCGTAAAATGGAAGACAACATGATGGCTCATTTACAAAATCTATTTATTCAACCAACAAAACAAGTCATTCAAAAATCTATATTTGTTAGAGATACAGATAAACACCACTTTTGCCAGAAGAATATAAAACTATTATAAAAGAACCAGAAATCAACAGACAATGAAACTATCATTTCTCACCAAATTTATTTCAACAATCCTGATAATTATTTTTTTGGCTTTTTCACCTACTGAGGCACAAGAGCTCACTCAAACCTTCCGGGGGCGGGTAATCGATGCCTATACAGAATTACCATTACCCGGTGCCACAGTATTGATTCTGGGTTCAGATCCGCTTATAGGCACATCTACTGGTATAAATGGGGATTTCCGGATAGATGGGTTGCCTCTGGGCCGCATACATGTTCAGGTAAGCATGATGGGCTACCAGCCAGCAGTTCTTAATAACCTCCTATTACGGTCCGGTCGTGAGCTGGTCATGGAAGTAAGCCTGACCGAACAAGTTATCGTCATGGAAGAGGTGGTGGTACGTCCTGATATCAGGAAAGATCAGTCGACCAATGAGATGGCGGTGGTAAGCGCCCGTTCATTTACCATTGATGAAACCGAACGTTATGCAGGAAGCCTGGGTGACCCTTCACGCATGGCAGCCAATTTTGCGGGAGTAACTTCGGTATCCGATCAAAGAAATGATATCGTGATCAGGGGCAATTCTCCGCTTGGCCTGCTATGGAGGCTTGAAGGTGTGGAAATACCCAATCCGAACCACTTCGGTTCAATCGGAACTACCGGCGGACCAATCAGCATGCTAAACATCAACCACCTTACCAACTCCGATTTTTACACCGGGGCGTTCCCTGCCGAGTATGGAAACGCCCTCGCCGGGGCATTCGACATCAGAATGCGCAACGGCAACAACCAACAGCATGAGTTTCTGGGGCAGATGGGATTCAACGGTTTCGAACTGGGTGCAGAAGGACCGTTCTCATCAAACAGTCAGGCATCATATATGGCAAATTTCCGCTATAGCACCATGGAGGTGCTGCATGCCATGGGAATGGACTTTGGTACCGGTACAGCGGTACCAAAATACAAAGACCTTTCTTTCAAGGTAAACGTTCCTCTCAAACGCGGAAGGCTATCTGTTTTCGGACTGGGTGGTGACAACAGCATTGCCATGCTCGCCAATCAGGATGATGAATCCCAGTACGGTTTCAGTGGCCTTGACCTGTACAATAGCAATAAAATGGGCGTACTAGGCGTAAATCATGTCTATTATATTAATGATGACGTACGCTTTACAAATACATTAGCTGTATCTGGCATAGAGAGTACCGCCGACATTTACGACCTGAGCTTTGACCCCGACAACCAGAGAATCAAAGAGTCCCTTGGGGAGGTCAGATATACATTCTCATCTAAATACGCCCACCGCTTTAACTCACGCAACTATCTCAATGCAGGCATTGTATACGATTTCTATGATGTACACTATACTGGCATGCAGCTTGATAACCCAGAAGGAACGTACCTGCATTACCTGGATAATTCAGGGAACATGGGGTTTGCAAGGCTCTTTGCCGAGTGGCAACACCGCTTTTCAGACCACCTCTCTTTGTCAAGCGGCTTGCATGCATCAAGGCTGTTTTTTAACAACAGCCAGTCCGTTGAACCACGAATTGGGGTAAAATGGGAATTTACGGAAGGACAATCATTGAACTTCGGTGCCGGCCTGCACAGTCAGGCCCAGATGAAAGCCGTCTATTTCAGCCAGCGCCTCACCGACACCCTGCATATGGTGTACGAAAGGACCAACAGGAACCTTGATTTCTCGCGCGGCCTGCATCTGGTAACAGGGTATGACCGGCTTATTGCTGCAGATCACAGACTCAAGCTGGAAGTCTATTATCAGAAATTATACAACATTCCTGTAGCCTGGCGCAGACCAGAGTTTTCATTGATGAATCAGGGTGGTGGCTATTCCTTCCATCTGGCTGACAATATGGAAAACGCCGGTATCGGCGAAAATAAAGGGGTTGAACTGACCCTTGAAAAGTTTCTGAACAAAGGATTCTACTACCTGGTAACAGCATCAGTGTTTGATGCGGGATTCCGCGGATACGATGGTGTATGGCGCAATTCAGCCTTCAACAACAATTTTGTTTTCAATGCCCTGACCGGGTATGAATGGAGGGTAGGCAGAAACTCCCTGCTTTCTGTCGATCTCAAAATGGTGTATGCCGGGGGTCACCGTAAACTGCCGATCGATGAAGAACAGTCGCTGGCCGACAATGCCCTGCGATATAAATGGAGTGAATCATACAACGAAAGATTTCCCGACTACTTCAGGCTTAACGGCCGGATCACATTCCGCATGAACAGAAACAGCGTCGACCATGAGTGGGGACTGGACCTGCAGAACATGACCAACAGGGAGAATGTATTTATTCAGAACTGGGACAACAACAAGAAAGAAGTCGCCACTCACTACCAAATGGGTTTCATGCCGATGATGACTTACAGAATATATTTTTAATCCGTATAGATCTTACCGTCTTTTCCCATGGAAAATTCAAGTGTGATAATAAAATGCATAATCCCTTCTCTGATGATCCTTATGGGTTCAGGAATGGCATTGATTTGGACAAAAGACATGTTATCCGGCAAGTTTTCGGGTCAGGGCAATTTCTTCAAATGGAAAGAGGAAAACACACTCCTCTGGCCGCATATTGTGGCTGAATATTTTACAGCTTTAGGATTGATTGCAGGTGGAACAGGATTGATTGTATCCGGATCATGGGCATTGCCCGGTTCTTTCTTTGCACTGGGTGCGGTAATCTATTCTGCTGTAAACAGCACCGGTTGGGTACTGGCAGATAAAAACAGGCTTTCATACGGTATTCCTATATGGATCAGTTTACTGGTATCTGTTTCTGCAATAACAATACTAACCATCTACTTCATACGGAATTACCATTAAAAGATGTTCTTTGAAAACAGGAAGAAAGAATTTAATGATTACGAAAAAGTCAAAGTGAACAAAAAATGAACCACTCTGTACGACCTCATATTTTACCCTATCTGGGAAGATTTACCCTTCTGCACCTGCTAACAAATTTGTAATGGACTGCCATTCCTGGCAATTCAATCAGCACTACCTGAATCAGGACAAATCGCGCTCGATTTCTATGAACCGTTTCGTTTCGTGGGATTTATTGCAGTTGCCGGGCAGGTATTGCGGGGGCTCGCCTTTGCCCTAGTGTTTTATCCCTTTTATAACGTTTTGTTTGAAAACACCAGGGGTCTATGGATCCTTTTCGGAGCCATGTGGGGTGTCGCACTATTCGGCTCCGTAGAGCCGCAGCCCGGTTCAATCGAAGGGATCATTTACACCACAATCTCATTTACAGAACACCTGTACGTGCTGATCGCCGTTGCATTGCAAATGCTTTTGTTTGTCTGGTTATTGTTTAAATGGGAAACGCTTTCGCGCAAGAAAACGGACACGGTTCTCTACAGTAGTGCAGGGGACATGAATAATTCGGAGGGCCCGGGAAGCAAAAAAACACAGGAAGGTAAGAAAGGCTTTGAAAACACAGATATTTCCGGCAACCTTGAATACCCGGGAAGCACTGAAACCACCATTAAATCCGGAAGCCCGGAGAAATCGGCTTATGCTCCGGTAAAACTCAGGGGCTAAACCACCATGAATAGTAAAAATTATTCTTATGAATGACGGAGATCAGACCATGAAGCGGGGATTTCTTATTATATTTGCATACAACCACAGCCAATCATTTTCAACTATAAACTACAACCTGTCATCATGAAAGATGGCAGAAGGAATTTTAAAGAAGCCCAAGGTTGGGAACCCAAGTGATCATTTTTTTAATTAACAGATACCATGAAAAGAATTGTTTGGGCATTTGCTCTTTGTTCGATCATCACAGCATGTACAGGAAGTCAATACGAAAAGGTTTTCACCGTTAAAACGGGCGACCATGCCATGCATCATACACCAGTATACGTCGACTTTGATGAAGAACTGTTTCTGGGAGTCGAAGATATCTGCATCACATCGAAAGGCAAAAACATTCCGGCGCAAATGGAAATTTTGCCCTCGGGTGGGGTTCGTATTTGGTGGGTGGTGAACCAGGAAGCTGGCGAATCAGTGAATTACGGCCTGACATTAAACAAAGCATGTAACAATGTTCATTTTAATTGGAAACGTCAGTCACCCTCTTCTCTCATCCTGCATTATGCAGGCCAACCCCTAATCGGATATGAACATCCCACATTCGATCCAAACAACATAGAAGACACCAAAAAACCTTTTCACCATGTTTACAACCCCTTGGGAACAGAACCAATTACCAAAGGTCTGGGTGGTTTGTTTCCGCATCACAGGGGTATATTTTTCGGCTACAACCATGTACACCTTGCGAACGAAAGAGTGGACATATGGCATGCGAGAAATGGGGAAAGAAGTGAGCATGCGTCTTTCACCAGCACCCTGGAAGGTGCAGTGATGGGCGGACATGTTCTTAAGATACTTTGGAAAGATACAGATGGGAATCCGTTCATTGAAGAAACCAGAGAAGTAAGGGTCTTCAATCAGGGAGACGGTGAAAGCCTGATCGATTTCCGCTCCACCTTAAAAGCCCTGCGTGACACTGTTAGGCTGGCAGGTGATCTGCAGCATGCCGGAGTGCAGTTTCGTGCCGCCCAATATGTGGCCGACAATCCAGATAAAACAAGGTTTATCAGGCCCAAAGGCTGGGACCACCTCGACCCTGACAAGGAATTGAGAAGGGAACATTGGGAAGGGATGCCCTGGAACGCCATGCATTTTGTAGTTGACGGCGACCCATTTACCGTGGCCTATTTAAGCCATCCGGAAAACGCAGAGAACACACAAATGTCAGAAAGGCTTTACGGTAGGTTCGGGGAATTCTTTCCCGCACTGCTCACCCCCGACAAACCCCTGTCATTACATTACCGGTTCTGGGTAAAGGCCGGCGACGCACCCTTAGTCGATGATATTGAATTGAAATACAATGCCTTGGCTCAACCACCGGAAATCAGCATTAAATAGTGGATCGATTATTTATCTTTATCCAATCTTGATTCCGTTTCTTTTTATCTCGTCAAGGAAACCAGATCTATCATTGTTCTTTTCAATTAAAACCGGTTCAATTCTATCATCAACCTGCCTTCTAAGTTTCCATAGTAAAGGGTTCACCGCAAAATAGTCATCTGAAATACTTTTTACAACTACCGCTACATCGATATCACTATCATCTCTGTTTGTATCTTTCGCATATGAGCCAAACAGATAAACTGATTCAAGGTCAAAATGTTCCCCCAGCAACAACTTATACTGCCTGACTTTATTTATAGCTTCTCTTTTATCCATTGCTGCAATTCTTTAGTGAATTCAATAATTTCCATGCATTTCTCTTGTGTCAGACTTTTCATTAACCTATCAGCCAATATTTAACTTTATCATCCATGTTTTGAAGTATTTATGCCCAAAGATAATATGTTTTTTTTATTCATTATCCGGAATGGGAAAGATTCCAACTTGCCCGACAAGGTGCCAATCGCATAACCCAGCAGACACCAAATATTACCTTGATAAGGGGTTTACCAGTTTACAATATTAGCTTTTCAAGATATTACTCCCGTTAGATGATCTTCTATCATACTTTCACGGACAATCTATATCCTTGCAAATCAGGAGAGATTACCGCGTACAATTCCCCGATAATGGCAAACCGACAACTGAAATAGCCTAAAATTTCTGCCACTTCATATAGGTAAGGCTTCGCCAGAGCCACTCGAAGGGACCGAAGCGAAAACGGCGCAACCAGTATATACTGAAAGGTATCTGAAGACCGTAAATAACCAGCACCGGCAGGATTCCCAACCATGGAGGCATCTGACCGTACCAGCCCAGTCCATAACCATAAAACAGGAAAGAGGCAATAATGCTATGCATCAGATAATTGGTCAATGCCATGCGGCCAACGGCTGCCAACCATTGTGACAAACGTTTGAAGTGTCCATGGTGGGTTAGCAGTATAATTCCCGATACATAAGCGAGTGTGAGCATTGGGGCACCGAAAGAACCTAAAAGCATGGCAACAAAAGCAAACAAATGGCATTTACATTCTTTTTTTAGCCATTCAAACTGATTATCGGACCATTCATTGTAATAGATTTTGCAATTCAATGGCAATGCAACATCTTTGCGCATACAATGTAAAACAACATGAACAAACATATTTTGTTGGATAATCTAACCGCTAATATCGGGGCATTGATCTCGGGCAGGAAGAAATTTTTTGCTGAAAGCATCGACAGTCTGTCTTTTGAAGAACTGATCAGGTCAACTGAGTTATCTGTTCCTGTAGTCAATTCGGAGGGAACATTTGAGCTCGAAGCAACTACCGGCAATACTGGAACTTCAGACCCCGCATTCAGGGTCGAGAAATGGCTCGGAGATGACTACCCGACCATCATATACCACCATGGCAACAATGAAAGGCCCTTCGATTACCGTAAAAGAGCAAAAAACTCTTTTATGAACATCTTTGTGAAAGCCAGAGATCAGTTCGAAGCAAACCTGATTGTTGTAAGAGCACCCTTTCACAATGGCACCCTGAAAGAGTATCAGAAAAAAATGTGGCGCCTTGAAAATTTCATGGCGATGATCTCTGTTTCGGCGACACTGAATGAATCCATTATCGCCGCTCTCAGAAAGAAAGGCAATGCTGCAATTATTACATGCGGAATCAGCCTCGGAGGATGGGTTACCAACCTTCACAGAAGTTATTACAACTCCTCTACCGCATATGTCCCGCTTATGGCCGGAACATTTCTGGGAGAACTGTTTATAAAAAGTAAATACCGCAAGTTTGCTTCTGAACATGCATTGCAATATCCAGACTCATTAAGGCAATTGTTGAACTACCATGATGACTTCAGCAAGGTAACCACCAAAAACGTCTACCCTTTGCTGGCAATCTATGACCAATATATTAAGTATGACGTGCAGAAACAAAGCTATGAAGGTCACCCTGTTGAAACTATTGAGGCGGGTCACGTCACCGGATCACTGAATAATGAGGCATTAAAAAATCATATCCTAAAGGTTTTAATAAATCACTGATTCACCTGGGAGGGCTGCCTGCCTCTACCTGACAGGAGCTTCCACAAATATAAATGATCAACATGGGAAAAAGAATCATTAAAGTAAGCCTATACATCGTTGGCGGAATAATAACAGTAGTGTTGGGACTTTTAACCGGGCTGTGGTTTATCAGTCCGGGGAAAGCTGATCCGATAATCGACCCCGACGGAAACCCATTGGAGGGCAGCATTTCTGTAATCGAAAAAATCACCCTGGGTGGTTTAGATCAGTATCTCATTATACGGGGTGCGGATGCAACCAAACCGGTAATGCTGTTTTTGCACGGAGGGCCGGGGAGCCCGGAGACTGCCTTCATGAAGCATTTTAACCGGGATATAGAAAATGATTTTGTCATGGTATACTGGGAGCAGCGTGGTGCGGGCAAGTCTTATTCAAAAGATATTCCTGTTGAAAGTATGAATATGGAGCAGTTTATCTCCGACACCA
>SKYG01000017.1 GCA_007128045.1 Bacteroidales bacterium
GAGTTGAGGAATTGAAAAGTTTAGATGTTTATAAATAGTAGGACAGGGCTGGACCTGCCCACATGTTGTAGGGGCGAAAAACTTTTCGCCCATGAATCGGAGTCGTTAAGTGCTCATAGAAAAACATTCCCGTGAAGAAAAAAAAGGTCATATTCACAGTTACCAACGACGTCTTCGCCGACCAGCGGATCAACAAGATGGCCCGGACACTTTCAGGAATGGGCTTTGATGTCGTATTGGTTGGCGTAAAAAGGAAAAACAGCCCACCCTTTAATCCCGTATATGCAGATGTGCTTAGAATACCTGTTCTATGGCAGAAGGGGTTTATGTTTTATGCCAGTTATAACATCCAGTTGTTTTTCTTTTTGCTGTTCAGGAAATTCGATATTCTGGTGGCCAACGACCTCGACACATTGCTTCCCGGGCACCTTGTGGCCAGGCTGCATAGAAAACCACTGGTATACGACACCCATGAGTATTTTACCGGAACCCCTGAAGTAATCAGCAGGCCTAAGGTCTACAAGGTATGGAAATGGCTGGAAAACAAACTTTTTCCCCGTCAACAGACCATCATCACAGTAAATCGATCCATTGCCGGCCTGTATGAGAAAGAATACAACAAACAGTTGTATGTGGTGCGCAATGTTCCCCCATACCACGAAGCCAGAGGCAAAAAAACGCGCCACGAACTGGGCATCCCGGAAAACAAGAGGATCATCATCATGCAGGGCACAGGCATCAACACGGGCAGAGGTGCCGAAGAGTTAATTGCAGCCATGCAGCCAACATATGGACTTAAAAACACGCTTTTGTTGATGATCGGAGGAGGAAATGCCATAGAATTGATCAAACGGCAAGCCCAGGATCTTGGGATCATGGACAGGGTCTTATTCCTTCCAAGAATGCCCTGGACAGATTTGTTCGAATATACCATTCATGCCGACATCGGTCTTTCGCTCGACAGAGACCACGGCCTGAATTACCGATTTAGCCTGCCAAACAAACTATTCGACTACATCATGGCAGGAACACCGGTACTCGTTTCCGACCTTCCCGAAGTAAGTAATATCGTTGACACATACAATGTCGGCCGAAAAATTGAAAGCCACGACCCCTCACATATTGCCGGATGTATCAAAGAGATGTTGCACGATCAGCAACAGCTTGACAGATGGAAAGAAAACTGCCTGCAAGCTGCCAAGGAGCTTTGCTGGGAACAGGAAGAAGAAACCGTTAGGCAGGTATATGAACGGCATGTGTAAACAGGATTTATCGGTTCAGATAGTAAATAGTTGATGGATTTTTGCAAATTTCTTGTATATTTTTAATTTTCAATGGTTTTTTTTTCTAACTTTCGGGTGGAAGAAATATTTGATAATTATAATTGAAGCATCGCAACTTACTGATTGCCATTCTTGCCGTTTTTACTGGCGGATTCTTCTATCTTTTCGGGAGGCCTTTGGAACCGGGTATTATGAGGGTAACAAGTTACCTAGGACTCTATAAACCCTATCAGGAAATCAGAGAGTGGTTATTACCCTATGGAGTGTTTTTACCTGAATGGGTATTGTATTCGCTACCCAATGGATTGTGGGCATTTGCATACGCACTAATCATTACATCTATCTGGAAAAACAACACATCGACTATAAAGACACTATGGATGGCCAGCATTCCGATATTGGTGTTTGGGTTCGAGTTTCTGCAATGGGCAGGTATCATTGCAGGAACATTCTGTTTTGAGGATTTGACATTCGGCCTGGCTGGAATTCTACTTGGTACTTATTTTGGATCAAAAAATCAGGAGGTCAAGACATGAAACATCAAGTATCTAACAAACAGCTTTGGAATTCGCTAAAGTCACTTCTTACATTGTTGATTTTTATTTGGCTGGCTGCCGGAAGTAGCGTCTATATTACTGATTATGCATATGAATCTGAAATATTGGAAGATGGACGCACACAGACAAAATGGACCAATGTAGGACCTCAGGGGCAACAACCAGATATCGTGTTTACCGCAAAAAAAGACGATTATGGACGATGGCAGGGTCCATACACGAAAGAAGCCACCGACTATCCCCCAATTTATGCACCCCCTGAGATACAACCTACGCAAAGCCTTGAAACAGGTATAATGGTGAACGGCAATCGACACGGATCATTTGAGTATTATTTTCGACCAAGCCCTTCAGAAGAATACCAGTTGCTCAGAACGGATTGTTACGATATGGGTAAAAGGATAAGTTGCAATAAATCTGAATCAATGGCCACTACAAATCAACATGTTTTTGATCAGATGCTGCTGCATTACCCCTATTTTATATATGACTATAATGCATTTGGGTTTGAAAATGAATTTATTGAAGAATTTTATTCTGAACTTGTCAGGGAAATCCAGTCATATGATGTAGAAGTGATGGATTTCAATAAAGCTTATGATGATGCGATGGATGAACTTGGCGATACCGAACAGTTTGAGAATATCGTAGACACTCATTTATTTCTTGCATATATGGAGAGTATTAACCGCATGCTGGAATTTGAGCTGAGAATGGCTGTTGTAGACAGGTATCGTTCCGGCAATAAAAGAACATTTGATTTTATTAGAACAACCTACACGGGCTTTTTAACTGCGATGTATATGCATGAAGTCACTGATGAGCAGTGTGAGGCATATTGC
>SKYG01000116.1 GCA_007128045.1 Bacteroidales bacterium
AATTACGTCAACTACCTCTAAAAGGCAATTAACGGGTATGTTTGCTACTTATTTTGGCTTCCCAATTTCTTCAAAGATCGTACCCCCTTTTGTTAAGGGACTGCAAAGATACAAAAGATTTCTGTTCCTGCAATAAAATCGAAAAAAAATTATATTTTTCTTTTTTTTTCGCCCAAAGGGGACTACAAATATAACCATATTTCAGCACCTGTCAAGGCATCTGTACAATTATTTATTAACAAAACAGGTATTGATCACATTTTCAGTCGATAAGTTGATCCACGATATGCTCAACCGAAATACCTTCTGCCTCTGCTTTATAATTTCTTACAATACGATGTCGCAGAATGGAGTATGCGATGGCATTGACATCCTCTATGTCGGGTGCATATTTACCACTGATGGCTGCATGACATTTAGCGCCAATAATCAGGTATTGTGATGCCCTGGGGCCGGCACCCCAATTAATGTACTCATTGGATATCTGATGTGCAGAAGAAGTGTTAGGACGTGTCTTTGATGCTAATTTGACTGCATATTCAAGCACATTGTCAGTTACAGGTACTTTCCTGACAAGGTTCTGATAAAACAATATCTCATCTGCATCAAGCACCACATGAAGATCAACAATGCTGTCGGAAGTGGTATTCCTGACAATCATAATTTCCTCATCAAAAGAAGGATAGTCAAGATATACATTGAACATAAACCTGTCTAACTGTGCCTCCGGCAACGGATAGGTACCTTCCTGCTCAATAGGGTTTTGTGTAGCCAAAACGAAGAATGGTTCTCTTAGCTTGTAGGTATTTCCTGCAGCCGTCACCGACCGTTCCTGCATGGCCTCCAGCAATGCTGACTGTGTTTTTGGCGGGGTACGGTTTATTTCATCTGCCAATATGATATTGGCAAATAAAGGCCCCTTAATAAAACGAAAATTTCGATTCTCATCTAGTATCTCTGTCCCAATGATATCAGAAGGCATCAGATCAGGTGTAAATTGTATCCGGCTGTACTCCAACCCCAGAACCCGCGATATGGTATTCACGAGCAAGGTTTTGGCCAATCCGGGAACGCCAACCAGCAAACAATGGCCGCGGCTGAAAATGGAGATCAGTACACTTTTAACCACCTCATCCTGTCCAACAATAACCCGGCCTATCTCTTTTCTCAACTCATCATACTTGGAAGCAAGGCCATCAAGGGCTTCTACATCAGATTTATAACGCATATTTATAGGATATTTTTTTATTAATATACCATGGCCTATCTAACCCACTCAAAATCAAATTCGCAGTGTTGATAGTTATCATGTATGAACACATAGGTGCTGGATAATCTTCTGTTTATCCAGCTTTGGATAGCTCGCCTTTGTTTTTGCTGCAATGCCAGATTCTGGATCAGGTCATAATCATCCTGCAGGTTGGCGCGGTGAGGCTCTATCCTGCTGATAAGCTTCACCAGCCTGAAAGCTTGTTTGCCATCTTCACTCATCATTGGGATAGGTTCAGTGATCTCTCCTACCTCTAATTTATCGACAGCAAAAAATAAGGCAGGCTCCATTTCCTCGGTACGAAACCTGTTGGTACCCGTATATGGATTAACCATTAATCCCTGATTAATTTTATTCGGATCATCTGAGAACTTTTCAACAGCTTCCTCGAAAGTCATATCGCCAGTGATGATTAAATTCCTGATACTGTCAAGCTCATTCCTCGCCTTTGCCAGGTCAGAAGGAGATGCTTTGGCCATCAGCAAAAGATGTCTTACATTGATCTGCTCTCCCCTTCTTTCTATCATCTGGATAATGTGGTATCCGGCCTGTGTTTCAACTATCTCGGAAACCTCGCCCGGACGTAAACCATATGCAACAGCTTCAAATTCGTGAAAAAGGTCACCTCTTTGATGAAACCCAAGCTCACCGCCTCTTCGGGCAGAGCCAGGATCCTCAGAATACAATATAGCTAGCGTTGAAAAACTCTCACCCTGTAATATCCGCTGTCTGAACTCTTCAAGGCGCTCTTTTACAAGGTCAATCTCTTCCTTAGGGATAGGAGGCTCCTTCACTATTTTAGCCATTACCCACTCACTTTCCACCATGGGAATGCTGTCTTCAGGCAAACTATTAAAAAACCGGCGAACCTCCGATGGGGTCACATTAATATTTTCGGTGATCTTTGCCTCCATTCGCTGGCTCAACTCCTGCTCCCTGATTAGCTCACGAAACTCATCCTTCAATTCATCTATTGTCTTACCATAATATGCTTCCAATCTCTCACGAGAACCAATCTGCTGAATAAAAAAGCGAATGCGCCGATCCAAAACCTGCTCCACCTGATCATCAGCCACCTCTATACTGTCGAGTTGGGCTTGATTAAACAACAGCTTTTGATACAATACATCATCAAGAATGGCACAGTCTGGGTTTATTCCAAAATCTATGCCTTGCGCCTCAAGCTGTCGTTGCTGATTAATAACATCAGACTCAAGGATAGCACTGTTACCAACAACCCCAATTACCTGATCTATAACGACGCGGCTTTGAGCAAAAGTAATCACTGGATAAACAGTCTACTGAAATAATACCGTAAATAATATGTTTGCTGTAATTGTCTTCATCTGTTTATATATATTTTTCTTTCGACCTTCGACTTTCGACCTTCGACTTTCGACTTTCGACC
>SKYG01000164.1 GCA_007128045.1 Bacteroidales bacterium
GAAACTGCTTACTTCTAAGCTCATCCAGCAAGGTGGCTCAGGAGGGCTGGTATAGGTGGTTTTATAATGGTCTATAAAAGTTTCTACGCTGCGGTCAACTTCCTTGTTCAGTCTTGTGTAGCCCTTGGCAAGCTGTACTGAATTACGAAAAAGCGTGCCATCTAAATGCCAATGGCTGCCGTAGCTCATAGCCCATTGATAAATGACCTGAGTACGCATTGAAATCTCAATTTTCTCAATTACATCCATGAGGCGGCTTTAGTCTCGTCTGGGATTGTTAAACCCCGAGACTTCAACCTGGCCACCTGATCGGTAATGGAAACGGCTTTTTTACTGTATATCATAGGGTTATCGGCTTATATTGTGATAAATGATAACCCCGTAAAAAGCGAAAACCTGCCCAGGTGCGCTGTTCAAATGGGAAGCGTGGCAGGTATTATTGGTAGCAAATATACGAAAGTTTTTCATATTTTCAAAATTTGATTATATCGGACACATGGAACCGAGCACTTCGTGAGCTCGGCGAAGCCAATCGATGTTGATTATTCTCCTGTGTGTCAACGCTTGTGGTCATGCTTATTTCATTTGTTATCGCTTTTCGGGCTTATATTGGCCTGTTCAGGATGATTGATCTTTTCGGGATATACCCATTGAGTTGTCTGTAGGATGAATTGTCAATAGCACCTACTTCTTTCAAAAATATCAGACCCCGTTTCTGGTTTTCGTTCATCTCGAACTGGCTGAAATTGGCAAGCCAGCCAATATCATCAGCACCCAGAAAATGGTGAAGCAGCAGACGGATTGTAAACTGAGTCCTGGCGGAGTCACTGGAAAACACATAAAGCCCCTGATTATCAGGGGCTTTTGTTTTTTAGCTGAAACAGTACTTAAACAAAAAAGGAGTCGAACCCCTTTCTTTTACCTTTCTGCTGGATAGCTGTATATGGTAACATTAAAAGCTAAACAAAAAAATTGAACAAAGCTGGTGCAAATATGTTTAATTGGTAGTAAACTTTAAACCTTACAGCATGAAAAAAATTGGAATCGGATTACTTATCATTGGAATCGTTATTACTATCTTTAGCGGCATAAGCTTTAAAACGGAAGAGAGTGTCGTTGAGGTCGGTGACTTTGAGGTAACCAGAGAAAAAGAAAAAGATGTTACATGGCCACGATGGACAGGAGTTGCGGTGGCCGGTGCCGGGGTACTTGTATTTTTGCTTGGGAGCAGAAAAACAACGAACTCCGATTAGAATTGGCAATTTGTGAGTAAATATTGGCAAGTCATACGTTGGTTAAGGGATTAAATGACATATCTTTGTCAGATGTTACCAGAGCAGACACAGCACATAAATGACCTTGCCAGGGAGATGACCCGTTTTCTGCTCTATTTTGACGTTTTCTCTTATCCCCTGCTTAAGAAGGAGCTTTTTTATTACTGCGGAATGCAGTCCGGACAGGAAATCCTGTTCGAAGAAGCCCTAACGCATCTTATCGCCAATGGAATGGTGCATGAGTACCAAGGCTACCTGACGACCAGCACCAACACCGGGATAGTTGAACGAAGGATCAAAGGAAACAAGAGAGCGGCATCCAGGATGCGCACCGCCAGGCGCTACGCGCGGCTTATATCCTGGTTCCCTTTTGTTAGAGGGGTGTTTCTTTCAGGCTCGATCTCCAAAGGGTACATGAACAAAACCGATGATATCGACTATTTCATCGTTACGGAGCCTGACCGGCTGTGGATAGCAAGAACCTTACTGACACTCTTTAAAAAGATCTTTCTGTTGAACTCCTACAGAAACTTCTGTATCAACTATTTCGTCGATTCAGAACACCTGTCGGTAAAACAGCGAAACCGATTCACTGCCACTGAAACAGTTTTTCTTATCCCCGTGTTCGGGTCGGAATATTATGCTGCCATGTTGATGGCCAATAGCTGGACAAGTCGTTACTATCCGGTTTTCAGGCAAAGCGGAGACATATGCCGTGACAATTCTCCCATGGTAAAAAGGTGGCTGGAAGCAATCATCGACCGCTGCTGCGCAGATCGCCTGGATAGGGCCTTTTTCATCCGATCTTCGGCATATATCAGAAACAAATTTCGTGACCTCAGTGTGTCATTATTTGACAAATGTTTCACCCTTGAGACTTTCGAATTAAAATACCTTCCCCGCTGTCAGCAATCGCGCATTATGAACCGGTACAATGCAAAAAAAATGATTTTTGAGCGCAAGTTTGGAGTAAGTCTTAAGGCACCACAACGTGATTCCCAGGCCTCATGAAACATGATCAGGGCTATATCTGGTTACTCGGATCCACCGGATTCATTGGCGAGGCATTGTTCCGACACCTTTCTGCCAAAAATAACTACCACCTGGTCCTTCTGTTAAACCGCAACATGCCCTTCCGGCGATACGAGCATCACCACGTTATCACGGGAGGCATGGATGGTCTGGACCCCCTTTGGTTAGAGCGTTTTCCTCCCAGGATCGTGTTTCACATGGCCCGTCCGGCCGGCAGCAATGTGCTGACCCGCACCCTGGCCGCCCTCCGGGGAGAAACTGCCAACACGAGAATGGTGTCACTGCTGGCCAGGCTGGAGAAGCCGCCGGTGGTTGTCTATGGCTCGGGTTCACTGGTGTACGGACAGCAAAGCCGCCAGAAA
>SKYG01000075.1 GCA_007128045.1 Bacteroidales bacterium
AGTAGCCCACCGGCAGGAAAAGAAAACAATATACTGGCACATCGGCGAGGACTACATAGGAGAGACCCAAACACCCCACAGGATGGCATTAAACCCACCCTACGGATTTCATCTGTTAACCTTGGTAGACGAGGACGGACAACGCCTGACACGTGTTTTTGAGATCGTTAGCAGGGAAGATAGTTGAGTTGTTAAACCTTCGACCTTCGACCTTCGACCTTCGACCTTTGACCTTTAAAACGGGTATCCTATAGCCAGGTTCAGAACGAGGTTGTCGCGGCGCCATTGCCGGTTGAGGAAACGGATGGGTTCGAAAAAGCCATTTGTTTCTGTGTAGGGTATTGCCAGGGGAAATGCCAGGTCGAAGCGCAGGATAAAGAATGTCACATCAAAGCGTAACCCGGCACCGGCGCCCAACGCCATCTGACTGTAGAAGTTATCCCACTGAAATTGCCCTCCGGGAGTGTTTTCATCAGCTTCCAGTCGCCATACATTGCCAGCATCGGCAAACACAGCAGCCTTTATGATGTTGGTCAGGTTAAAGCGGTACTCCACATTCATCTCGAGTTTTACCTCTCCTGTCTGGTAAATGTTAAACCCCCTGGCCTGATCTTCATCAGGCATGTAGGATCCCGGGCCCAGCGTTCGAGGCTGGAAGGCCCTGATACTGTTCGAGCCCCCGGTGGTAAACAACTTCATATATGGTAGCGAGGAGGAGTTTCCATAAGGCACGCCCACTCCGGCAAGAAAACGTGTGGCCAGCCTGCGGCCCTGGCTAAAACGCCGGTAATACCTAAGGTCGATGTCGGCTTTTGAATATTGTGCAAACCCTTGTCCAAGATATGTATACTCCCCCTCATCATTCTTGCCGGCACCCAGCAAAGTGGATACGGGGTACAACAGATTTCCCGACAGGTCGAGATTTATGTTGGCATAATAATCATTAACACGCTGCTCAGCATCTTTCAGCTGGGAGTTGTAAAAATATGAATATTCAGGTCCCAGAATAAACTGTTCGAACAAGCCCCTCCGCAGAAGACTTCCTACTGGTAAGGTGCGATCCAGATTTTCTGAAACCTGTCCAAGCACAAACAGATTAAAGATCACAGGTGAAAGCCGGTGCCTGATTGTCTGACTCTGGTTCCACTCGTAACCAAAATTCAGCTTAATGGATGTCAGGCCAAATGCATCCGTGCGGTTTAGAAAGTTCACGCCCAAACTGATATTGGTGCGCGGCACAAAACCAGATGCCTCTGGTTTTAATCCCGAAGGCATCAGGACAAACCGCGGCAAGGTCACGCCCGACTCCAGCCCGAACTCCCAGGAAGATGCCGCTGGAAGCTGCCTGCTGACAAGGGCTTCATAGGAGGCGTTCAGCCCAAACGTGAGATGCTCTGCACCGCCGAGCCAATTGATGTTTGTAAAAGAAGCCGACAACCCCGGCCCGGCAAAATTATTGGACTTACTTACTCCCCTGATCTCGGCCGACAAACGTTTTTTCGGAGCAGGCACCAACAGCACGCCAACATCCAAAAAATTATTATTCCCCTCATAACGGGGCATAAACCGAATATTCACAAAACGAAACACGCCCAGACCCGCCAGATGGGCCAGGCTTTTATCGTGATTATCCACGTCGTAAATATCACCTGATTGAAGAAAAAGTGCCTGATCGATGATCTGTGGCCTGAACTGCTTATTCTCATCATGAATGATCAAGCCCTCCCTTACCGGCGATTCGTGTTCTATTCGTTCACGCCACTCAGCACCCGGCTCATAGTCGGCAAACACATTCACTTGCCCTATCTTAAACAGGTACCCCGCTTCAGAAGGGATGTCGGCTTTTATCGTCGGATGGATGCTTACTGTCCGGTTACCACCCATTGTATCCGCATGAAACAGGATATGATCCGGATGAAAATAGAAATATCCCAGGCGCTTCAGGTTTTTGTCAATGCGGTTCCGCTCCCTCTTCAACACATCAAGACTGTATGGGCTACCCTCCCGGATCAGTGTATTGCCTAAAATACTATCAACCATTGTTTCAATCTTCGTTTCATGCTCCATGCCGTGAACCTGGCTGAACAGATATGGTGGCCTGACCCTTACGTGGTAATCGACCGAGGCTGTCTGATCCTTTTCTTGGGTCTGGTAGCTTACCTCTGCATCAAAAAAGCCCAGATGAAACAGTCTGTTCTCCATCAGACTTTTACTGCGTTGCACATCATTAATATCGAAGATTACAGGAGGTCTTCCCAGCCGGTTGCGCATCATATGCCTTAAGCCCCTTCCTGTAGGTTCGCCTGCAACATTATACAGCCATAACCTGGGCCTCCATATCAGCACCTTCTGGTTAGGTACCGGACGGATTACACGTTCCATCTCCTGCTCCAGCCTGTCCTTTCCTTCAACCTTCTCTTCTGACTCAATGGCAATGCGACTACCGGTATACAGCTTCTCCCCCTCTTCAAGATACCGGAGGTTCGAACACCCGGACACCAATACCAAACCAAACAACAAAACAGGTAAGATATTTTTATACCCAAACATTATTATAATATTTCGACCCATCAACATCATTCATTCTCCATAATTTAGTCCAGCGCTAGCATATCGTAATAATTTGACATCCATATGTATACGATCTGACAATTGTATTGGCCGGGCTTGACCGGCCATCGTTTACGTTCAAGAGACTTCCGTAGGGACAGGGCTAGACCTGTCCACAAATTCGTCCAGATCAACCATATTCCAAGGTTTTTCAATTTTCAACCATCATCGGACAGGCCAAGCCCTGTCACTACAGATGCAACTTATCGTTGTTTGCGGACAGGCCCAGTCCTGTCACTACAGCTGCACCTCACGTTAAATGTAGGCCGGTCAAGCCCGGCATATATCAACCTGTAGCCTCGTAATTCCTCAACTCCTAAACTCCTAAACTCCTCAACTCTTAAACTCCTCAACTCTTAAACTCTTAAACTCCTCAACTCCTAAACTATCCCCCATCTTTCCTTCCAAACAGCTCCTTCAATCGATTGTACGTGCGGTTATAGAGCAATGCAACTCCTGTTTCTATCACCTGCCCTTCAAACAAATCATCAAACTCTTTTTTTCTGAATCCTTTCAAGACAAGATTTCCTGAAGGCGTCAACACATATTCTATAGAAAAGTCACCGGCAATATCTCCAGCAGATGTGTTGCGTCTGCTTTCATCTTCCAGTTCAATATTTCCGCCGACGGTGACCCTGAGCCTTTCATCAAAGAAATTCTTTGAAACTTCGAGGTTCAGCTGTGTACTACCCCTAAATCCGGCTTCTGTCGCACCTTCAAATGATTCGATATCGAAGTGTATGTCAATGCCACGAACATACTGATCTGACAAACGGTTTAGCTGTTGCGTCAGGAGGCGGCTTGCGCTCGACCTTGCAGCAGCGCTTACACCTGGACCTTCCATGCCTGCGTCGAAGGGATTTTCGGGTATGAAGCTGCCAATGGTGAGCAGGGCAAATACCTGCTTGTTCAGTTCCGATTCATTCTGGCTCAGCTGGTTCAGACGTGACTGAAGCCTTCCACCCAGGGCATTTTGCTGATCAGGAGGCAGAGAGATGTCAAAGCTGATATGCGGTGTGTTTAATGGCCCTTTCATTTCAAGAAAGACCTGAAAAGGAAAAGTTTGCCTGAGTGCCATCTCTGACAAGTCTCCGGAACCCGGCGATGCACCAAACAACTCCCTTGCCGAGGTTCTTATGTTATATACAGCCCGGATGTCGACATTTGGATTCATCGGATCACCGGTCCACATAATGGTACTGCCCCGAACAATGCCAAACTGCCGCGATAACACATCATAGAATGTCAACAGATAGGTACCCTCCGCCAGCTCATACCTTCCAGACAAGGATATTCTTCCTCCGGGGTCAGTTCCATAGCTTATCATGCCACCACCTTTTATACTTAGAAAGTCACCGGCATATTCATCGATATTGATCCTGACACTTGTCATCGGATCAACCTCTACATTGATGCTGACGTCCAGATTACTGAATGAAGAGGCTAAGGCGTCAGTACTCGTCGATGCGGGTGTGTCAAAACCATCAGCATCCGGCGAGATAAACAAGACGATCCCTTCATCTCCAATAGCCTCAGGTGCCGACTGTGGCAGGTTCATAATGAATGATGATCCTTCATTAAGCTTTAAACTACCGTCAATGACCGGACTACTCAGGTTACCGCGGAGCCTTAGATTACTGTTGATCATCACCCTGCCTGAGAGCAGTTCATTTTGACCCGGCTCAAGCCGTAGCGCCAAAAAGTTTTCAGAGGTAAGGTTCAAATCAAATACCGGATTAAAGAAATCGGCGGTATTGATCGTCCCGCTCAGCGAAGCCCTCCTCCCCTGTGGGTCTAGCAAAGAAAAATTACTGAAGTTGACCCGGTCGCGTTCAAACAGGATGGTTTCATCAGGCATTGAATAATATACATTTACAAAGCTGGCCAAAAAACGGGCATCCTTAAAAGCAATACTTCCGGAATAGTTAAGGTTGGCAGGCGGGCCCCATACCCTGACATCTCCCACGACAATCCCTTCCAATTCCTCAATCGCTCCCGAAGTAAATACCTCAAGAGCCGATAATTCGAGGCGTCTGATCACCAAAGACACTTCCATGTCAGGGTCATCTTGCAAGGAATAGCGTCCACTGGCCTCCAGTTGGTTACCAAAATTCCTGATCGATGCATCAAAAAAATAGGATGAAAGATCACCGCTATGCAGCCGTAATGTTATATCACCAAAGGTATCATCTGAATAGCCGAATGTGCTGATAGTCAGATCAGCCAAAAACGACAGATCCTCTGTTACATCATGTACCTGAAGCGTGCCATCAATAATACCAGACAGAGGGTATAAAGCATCACGGGAAAAAACTTGTTCAAGGTCAGAATCCTTAAATATCACTTTCATGTCGCTTAGATCGCCGCTTGCCGCAACCCATGGTTCTCCTGTTTTCTCGCCTGCCCATAACGACAACTGCAAACGTTGATCCTCAATAACTGCAGCTGTAGAGATTGCATGAAGCTCTATCCCTGCAACACGTATATTTTCAAACCCTACTTCAAATGTAGCCTTCTCTGGATCAGTTATTGAATGAATATCTATGCCCTTCAATCCAATACCACTATAGACGATGTCAGGTATCAAGCCATTAAAATACAAGGCTCCTGTCGTTCCATCAAACCCTCCATCAAACGAAAATTTTTCAAAAGATTCAAGTTCCGGCAATAACACCTCGGTATACCAACCTGAAGGGTTTATGGTAAAAGAAAAGCTGAACTTCTCGTGGGATAAAGAATCGCTGAACTTCTCGTGGGATAAAGAATCAACAACTGCTTCGTCGTCAATTCCAAAATATGAATTCAGATGATTTGCCATTACCGGTTGAATGTTCAGGGGAGATATGTTTCCCCGGTAATCTGCGGTAAGTATTTCTGAATGCACTTCAAGCATAAACGACCGATCCGGTGCTGTCTGGTCAGCAAAATTTGTTGCTGGTTCAAGGGGGGATGAAGCCAGTACAATTAGCGAATCCAACCTATAGGTCTGATCCCCGAACAACAGATCAGTATGGGTAAGATGCACCATCCCATCAAAGAAATTATCCGGGGTGAGTGTGAGGTCAGCAAGTAATGAGGTTTTTAGCAGCAAGGTGTCTTCCGTCAGGTTTAATGCACGGCCATCCAGGTAGAATAAGTCAACGACAGCTCTTATTGTTGGATAGTCGTCGTTGAGAGAAACCTCACCGGTCAACGAAAAAGACAGGTTTTCATCATGGTAAGATGCTTCAAGTGTCGATAATTCGTAGTACACCTTTCCGTGCAGAGCCAAATCCTTGTAATCATAATTATTGATAGTTGCATTGTTTAAGTTGATGCCGACATCAACATCCATGGTTTCGACCGTAAGGCCGGACCCAACGATGTCAAACGCTCCGGAAACATCTCCCTGTAGCATCTCAAGACCAAGTATCTCGCCAAGCATCAAACGATCCATTGTAATTTGGGAATCATAAGAGGCTATCTTTCCCGGCAGATCTGTAAAAGCAGCCTTTATGCGTATAGCCCCAAAATCGGTATTTATTGCCACCCTGGTCATAAAGTCACGGTAGGTGCCGTCAAAGTATATGAGTGACTCTATCGTTGGTGGCAATTGATACTGATTTGACAGATTGGCCAGCATGGAGATATTGTTCCAACCCTCCGTTTTGGTTGTAAGCCGGATTTCCGGAAAAAGAAACCCGGCATGATCGATATCAGGGAGCCCGGATATATCGCCGCGAAGTTTCAGCTCCAGCAAACCGGGAACCTCCAGCTCCATAGCCTCGAGTGATAAGCGATCAAGCTGCCCCTGTATACTTCCTGTCAGATGTATGGCACCATGGTGGGCGAGCAGTTCTTTTAAAGTAGGATTGTCAGGCACTAATTTGGTAATATCCTGACCAAGGCGGAAACGGTTTATTCCGAGCATCAGGTTTGGACTGTCAAATTGGGTATCAGCTGAATTCAGCAGATCGAAAGCCTCTTCCAGACTGGTATCCAGGAAAAGGTTGGCATAGAGGTAGCTATCTGTCGTTTCCAAAGCCATATCCTGAATAGAAATACCATCTCCAATGGCTAGTCCGGCAGAGAGTTTGCCAATCTGAATCTGATCCATCATATTACCTGTAAGCGAAACAAGATCAAGACCCGCCGTATCTTTTCTCAGAATGAGGTTCTCTGCCAGGATATCCAGATCAAACACATCAGGCTCACCATCATGCGATGCCATTACAAGCTTCACACCCCTGGCATCTAGTCTCTGTAAGGCAAGGTCGATATCCGGGAACAGGTATGGGCCAGGTTCCTTTTCAGGCCGTTGAACAGCCGGTTCGCTGGTGGTGAGCGTTACAAAAAGATCTTCTATTTTGGTTTTTCCCACATGATATATAGATTGGGATGGGTCTATGTTATCCATGCCTGTACTAAACTGTCCTAAAGAAAGATATACATCCATCCCATCCATATAGTCAAAGAAATGTACCCGCGCATCTTTCAGTCTGAATGCATCCAGAGAGAACGACCAGGCGGGGGTTTGATCTTCACTGTCAGACATGGAGTCTTCTGTCATCATCGTGTCAGTTTCAGAAATAATTGTGTTATTCTCCAATTCATTGTCCGACATAAGGGATTGAAAAAGAACATCGTAATTAAACACCGTATCTGGTTTGGCTCGTGTAATGTTGGCAGTAATATTTCCGAGAGTGAGCTGTCTGACATGTATATGATTGCGCATCAGAGGCCGCATACGCAGACTCACCCCGATATGATCGGCAAACAGCAATGTGTCACCTGTAAGGTCTTCGAGATATACCCCCTTCAGGGTCACTGATCCGGTAATACGAAGGGCCACCCTGGCAATGGATATTTCTGTACCTGTTCTGTCCGAAAATCCATCGGTTATTTTTGAGATGAGTCTGGTTTGAATATATGGTAATTGTATGGTAGCTGCCAACAATACGATTAAAAGCACCAGGACGGACAATATCCGCAACATCCACCTGATGATCCATAATCCGTATTTTCTCATACCGCGATTGCTATTTAAGATAATTAAAAAGCCTGTCATTAAAAGCGCGTCATGTTGGGCAACAGGCTTAGACACTTCGACACGCTCAGTGCAGGCATGCTCAGCCGACAGTAACTGATACCAAACCCTTTTCCAATATACAAAAACGGTCTGAGATAGAAAAAGTTTATTGGTAGAAGCGTCATAAAAAGACGTAATTTTGTGCTATATATAGATTTTTACATAGTGTCTGATCGCAGAACTCTATGTATTTTTCCGCATTTTATTGATTACAGGGAATACCATTACTATTATGGCTAAAAAAGAAAAGAAGACACTGCATAACATCGTTTACAGTACCAACCAATCTTTTAATTACCACATCCCTGACAAAGAGGAGGCTACACTGCCGCCTCAACAGCAGGATCTGAGGATTATGATCAGTAAAAAGGGTCGTGGTGGCAAGACGGTTACCCTGATCATCGGCTTTGTAGGGAAGGGAGACGATCTTCAGGCTTTAGGCAAGCACCTGAAAAGCAAATGCGGTGTGGGTGGGTCTGCCAAAGATGGCGAGATCATATTGCAAGGTGATGTTCGTGAAAAAGCCTTGGCCCTCCTGTTACAGGAAGGTTACAAGGCTAAAAAATCGGGTGGTTGAACCAACAATTCAACAATTCAACAATTCAACAGTTCAACAATTTATTCGCTGTATTCTTTCAGAATATCCTTCACCCCATCGGTGGTAACACGGCCATAGGTTTTATCGCCTACCATCACTACAGGGGCCAGACCGCAGGCACCCACACAGCGAAGGCAGGTGATGGAGAACTTACCATCAGGGGTGGTTTCACCTACCGGTACTTTCAAAATGCGTTTGAACTCTTCGAGCACTTTCTCCGCACCCCTCACATAACAGGCTGTACCGGTACATATCGAAATCGGATAACGGCCTTTGGGAAGCATGGTAAAGAAAGAATAGAATGTCACCACCCCATACACTTTTGCAACGGAAACATTCAGCTCTTCAGCTACTACCTCCTGTACCTCAGCAGGCAGGTATCCAAAGATCTCCTGTGCTTTGTGTAACACATTGATAAGCTCGCCGGATGCATTGCCAAATGATTTGGCCACCTCCTTAAGCTGCTGCACATCACTATCTTTAAGTTTTACTTTTATTGATGTCATCGTATCTATATTTTTCTGTTAAAATTATGTCTGAATGTCTTAAGGTCTTTTTTCCCTTCGACCTTCGACCTTCGACTTTCGACCATTTTTCTTGGCGCCATTTAATCCAGCAATACCTCCTTATGCTTCTTATCAAAATAATGGGTATGAAGCAAGTGATGTGCCTTCTCACTCATAGGCTTACCAAGAAACTCTTCGTAAAGCTTTATGATGTCAGGATTTTCATGTGATTTCCTAAGCGTCTTTCCGGCATCCTCCTGGTAAATTGCTTTTTGTCTTGCCTTGAGTATCTCCGGATTGCCGTGATGCAGTGGTTGTCCGCCACCACCGATACAACCGCTGGGGCATGCCATGATTTCAATAGCATGGTATTTACTGTTTCCTGCCTTGACCTCGTCCAATAACTTGCGTGCATTGCCAAGACCGTGGGCGATTCCAATTTTAATATCTATGCCATCAAAGTCTACACTTGCCGAACGGATACCCTCCAGCCCTCGAAGTTGTTCGAAGTCAACCTTCTGTAAAGTTTTTCCGGTATGCAGCTCATAGGCAGTACGTACTGCAGCTTCAATCACGCCACCGGTGGTACCAAAGATAACACCTGCTCCGGTTGATTCGCCCATGGGTTTGTCAAATTCTTCGTCAGGAAGGTCATTTAGGTTCAGGTTTGAACGTTTGATCAGGGCGGCCAGTTCTCTGGTAGAGATAGAGAAGTCGACGTCAGGGTTCCCATCTACAGCAAACTCCTCGCGGGTGCATTCATATTTTTTTGCCACACAAGGCATCACCGAAACGACCACCATATCTTTTCTGTTCACAGTCACCTTGTCGGCAAAATAGGTCTTGGCTATAGAACCAAACATCTGTTGCGGCGACCGTGCTGTTGACGGAATATCGAGCATATCAGGGAAATGATATTCGAAGAAGTTAACCCATCCGGGGCAGCATGAGGTCAGCATAGGCAGCTTTACTTCCTTGTCGCCATTCAGGTGACGGGTAAGCCTGTCGAGTAACTCTGTACCTTCCTCCATGATGGTAAGGTCGGCTGCGAAGTCGGTATCGAATACATAGTCGAAGCCAAGTCTTCTGAGCGCAGACACCATCTTACCAGTCACCAGGGTACCAGGCTCCATGCCGAACTCTTCCCCAAGTGCAGCCCTTACTGCCGGGGCAGTTTGAACTACCACGGTTTTTGTCGGATCGGCCAGTGCACCAACAACCTGATTGGTATGATCCACCTCTGTAAGAGCGCCTGTAGGACAAACGGCAACACATTGTCCGCAGTAGGTACATTCACTATGATCGAGGTCTCTTTCGAACGCGGGAGCAACGACCGCCTCAAAACCGCGGTTTATACCGGATAGTACGCCTACGGTTTGAAAATCGTTACACATGGTCTCGCACCTGCGGCACATAATGCACTTATCCATCTCACGAATGATTGCCGGGGAGAAGTCGGGTTTGTAGGTCGACTTCTCTCCCTGGAATGGGATGCTTCG